>CAZJXY010000007.1:0-21948 GCA_964549925.1 uncultured Bdellovibrionales bacterium
TCCCGATTGGCGGCGAGCCAGTTCGAGTTTGCCACCCATACGTCGACGATCTTTCCCGGATGGTTGCGCGAAGTCCAGACGACCTCGTACTGACCGGGATAGCGTTTCATCAGACGCGAGATGTCGGGTTCCCAGCCCACAGCCGCCGGAACATCCCCGCGAACCAGCTTCGCTAGCGCGTCCTCCGAACCATCCGCCGAAACGAGCCAAGGCCCGCCGGGTTTCAAGTTCTGGAAGTTTAGCGCATCGATAGTCAGGTTCATCAGGTCTTCCGACGGACTGTTCGGGGTAAGGGCGATCCTCACCGCCGCATCGTCAAGAGCGTTCACCTTGAGGGTAGTGAATCGGTCCTTTCGGATAACGATCCCATCTGCCCCGCGTGAAGTGTCGCACGAAGCGAAGATGTCGACCGGGTTCCCAAGAGCGGGTCCAAGCAACACCACCTGACTCACCGGCATAAGCGAAAGATTCGCCTTACCGGAGGCCAGATCCTTCATACGCTGCCCGTAATCGGCGTCATCAGGCACGTACTTGTGCTCGATGTGCGCCTCCAGGCAGGCCTTGACGAACTCTTTGCTCTGGGTGCCAAACCAGTACCCGAAGAACGGGTCGGTTTGGATCAGTGCAGTTGCGTCGACTCGAGCATTGTTTTGCTCGACTCGTTGCTGATGTGCTTCGTCTGCCGCGGACTTTTCAGCCATCGGCCTGTAGACGAATTGGTACCCCAGGATCAGTCCGACCCCGAGGACCACGAAGATCACGACTCCGAATACTTTCCTCATGTGGTACCTTCCGGGTTGGTCTCTGCCCCTCTGCCTGTTCCCAGACAGAGGGGACAGAGATGACTTCTCGTGGGGTTTACTTCAGCAGGTCTTCGATGTCCTGAGTCTCGGACTTGGTCGCCTCCACGAGAGCAGCGACCAGACCTTGCTTGTCATCGGCCTCCAGGTACTTGACACTGTTCGCCGCGAGGGCGTGAGTGCCACCGAGCTGGAATCCGATGCAGTAGAGGTTCATCGGCGAGCCGTACTTGCCGGCACGCTTCATCTCTTTGACCGCTTCGGCCATGTCAGGTTTATCGTCAGCCTCGCCGTCAGTGACGACGAGGAGATTGAACTGACCGTGACCGAGCTGTCGATCTTCCTGTTCGTGCAGCTTCTCGGTGGAGAAGCGGATTGCACTCCCAAGCGGAGTCCCTCCACCGTGGGTAATACCAGGCAGCACCTGCTTGATCAGCTCCTTGCTGTTCTCACAGAAAGGAACCTGCTCAACGCTGCCACCCGTCCCATCGAAGGTTGCCAGAGCGAAGATCATCTCCGAAGGAGCATGGTCGATAAACTCGACCAGTGCTGCCTTGGCGGTGGCCAGCTTCCCTCCAGCCATCGACCCCGACGTGTCGAGGTGGATGTACCAGAAGGGATGACTTTCCGCCGACTTGTAGGGGTAGTTCTGAAGAACGGGTTGACCGTCCGTCGAACTCCCCGAACCAGTGGCGGGGGAATAAGCCGGCGGCGTGTTATTGCCGCAGGCCACTCCAAAGACCATCGCCAGGATGGCCAGCGTCAGTTGGAAGATGTGGTTGAGTTTCATTGGTCTCTACCTCACTTCCCGTCAAGGAGCGCCTCGATCGACGAGGTCTCCGAGTCGATTCGCTGGACACGGAACAGCACCACACGGTTCGGAGCGATCACAGCCTTCACCTGGGTGTCCAGGATCTGCTGCGCCCGAACTTTGTTGCCATCCCGCCCGATACGTACGGCCTCCGCCATGGCGGGGAGAACCGATCGTGGATCGACCTGCCAGACGTTTCCGCCTGCGCCGGTGACCACGAATTGCTTCGGGTTATAGGAGTAACCCTTCGAATCCCAGTAGGCGAAAGCCGCAGCCAGAACCTTGGAGGCTCGCTGATAGCTGTCGTTTTCCAAGTCCTTCTTCATCGAAGGAACCTTGGCCTTCTGAGACGGGTCTCCGTACTGCTCGAAGTAAAGCGCGCTCGTGCTGTCGGCCAGACCCTGAACGTTGATCGGGGTACCGGCGTTGTCAGCAGCGAGGCGGATCAGATCTTCGTAGGCGGCGATATAGGCTTCGCCGTCGAACTCGTTCTGGTTCGGTTCGAACTGGATCGAGCGTGTGGCCTGACTGAGCAGGTCATCGATCGAACCGGTCTCGGAGGCGACCTGAGCGGTGATAGCCGCACTGGTCTTCTCCACGTCGAACTTCACACCCGCCACCATGTTGGGGTACTTGAATCCCTGTTGATCAGCGCCGAAATCCCAGTCCGCAAAGCGGATCGGAACCTTGGCACCTCTGGGAAGCAGCCCCATCACGGTGAAAGATTCGCTGATCTCTTTCACCAGGTTTTTGCCCGTACGGAAATTGATCGTTCCGTCCGGGTTTTTGCCGGTGAAGAAGTAGCGGTTTCCACCGCCAAAGGCGAAGGTGCAGTCCGGGAGCGAATCCGCAGCAACGCTGGGATCCGGGACCTGGAACACCGCCGGAGCGCCCTTCTCCATGATGGAGTTGAAGCGCTTCGGCTGCTGCGCCCTGCTGGCGTTGGCTTCGTAGATTGCTTCCTCGGACTTGACAGTCGCGCGGAAGAACTTACGACAAACCTCGCGGTTTGCGTCGAAGAAATCACCCCGGACGCAAAAAACGTCGGCGGTGATGAACGGCGCATCCTTGGAACTCGCCAGCACGTGAGTGCCGGTTTTACCTTCGGCGCTCATCAGCGTTGCAGCATCCGGACTGATCACGGTTGCCACCTTGATTCCCGCCGCAAAAGCGTTGGGAACATCGGTGAACTTCCCGGATGAATCCGGATCGCCGTAAGTGAGACCTTTGAACCAGTGGATCTTCACGCTGGAGAGATCCTTGCTGGCGTTGGTCATCAACTTTGCGTAGAGCTCCGGGTGAGGCCCGTAGAGCATCATGGCGATCTCGTTGATGTCGTCGAGGGACTTGATCTCGGCGTAGCCGACGATCATATCACCTCCGGTGGACCATGTGAGCTGGACCACCACAACGAGATCCGTACCGAGCCGCCCAAAGAGCGGCGCGGCCTGGACTGCTTGACCCATGGTGAGCCGTAGGAAGTGGAGCTTCCCTTGGATCATCTCCCTGACTTGGTTTACCAAGTCATCATCGGTCTTCCAGTTGATGCTCAGGCCCTCGGCCTTGTACACGCCCTCGATCTCCCCCGCCACGGTGGCGAGGTCACCAGGCCAGGCGATACGCCGAGCCTCGTAGGTGGACGTGGGCGAGTACGGAACGAGCTTCAGGTTGACGAGCTGCTGGTGTTCCGCGAGCGGAACGAGCGGCTCCTCCTTGAATCCCTGCGCCGACGCCATCGAGGCGAAAGCGCAGAGAGAGATCATCGCGTAGAACGCGATCACGAGTCGAGAAAGCGTCTTCATTTCGAGCGTGACCCTCCTTGGGTCGGTTGCGGTTGTGAGCCAGAAACAGGTTGGAACGAGAATGTCGCCCTCGATTGGAATTCGAGAACAACATGAACTTCTTTTTTGAGAGTTGTTAAGGAGTATGAATCCCTAACGTGTGTAAATTGTTACATTCCCTTCTTCCCATATTCTCTTGTCAGAGAGCGCTCTTACGGGTCAGAGACCCGAAAAAGTCTGAACCGCAATTCTATTACAAACGCTGTTCTTAAGATAATTTATAGGGGTAAAGATTCTATCGTAATTTTAACTACTTAACGCGATTAAGGGCTCGAGCAACTAATCTTAATGGCCTGAACAAAATCACGGCTCAACAAAGTTTCTGATTCCAGGACTGAATCTTCGGAGGGGTATGAGATTCCGGCGAATTTGTTATCGTTTTCTGACTAATGCAGACCGTTTGCAACAGCGCATACCTAACTCCAAATATTTTTCTTCAAAGCCACCTTAAAATCTAGGAAACTTGACTACCGATTAATCGAACACTCTAATGAGAGTGGAATTTCTGAAGGGTGCTATGGGGAGGAAAGCGCGCATGCCTTTTACAGATCGAATAAATAGCGAGAGGGGATTTGGGATGCTGATCTTTTTCTCGGTCGCTCTCCCGATTCTTCTAGCTATGGTAATGTTGGGAGTCGATTTCGGCGTTATCTTCTTAGAACGCAGCGAGGATAAGGCCACTCTCGATAACGCAGCCTTGGTCGGAGCAAAATATCTTCCTTATTCCGCAGCTGCCGCCGCAGCAGCTAGGAGTTATGCCGAACAGTGGGGCGGCTACAACTCGGCCGACCTAGAAGTTACAGCTTCTAACTCCGAGATTTACCTGGCGCTGCGAAAAAAGGCTGAGACCTCGCTACTCCATCCGGCTAACAATAAGCAGATCAGCGTTACGACTGAAGCTAAAGCTACTATGGTTCCGCGCGATGCATTATTATTTGTGGACTTAAGCGATTACATGGCTCCCAAAGGAGGAGTCGCCCCGGAGATGTGGGGCATCAGAGTCAAAGATGGGAGCTACGTTGGTTTTGCCGCATCAACTGATCGCTCTGAAATCGAGCATCAGTGGCTGGAATCTCCGTGGCTAAGCCAACTCTCACCATACTCCGGAATGTCACTGGAACATCGAGTGCAGCATACTCAGCAGTGCTTTAATCCGGTCTTTTCTGCCTTTAAGCAGGCGATGATTCGCTTCTACGATTATCTCTCTAGCTTTCCGCTAAACTCCGTCGGAGTAATCGCAGGGCCAACCGGCACAGGAGCTGCCGGTGTAGTTAAGCTAAAGCAGGTTGGGCGTGCTGGTTTTGCAAATGGTGCAGCCGAAGCGGAATTCATCGACACTAAGTATGCTCAAGTTTGGAACCGCGAGTGCTTAGGAATAGCCGAAGAGGACTATGATGCTTTCATTCAACATTATCTTTCGAGCGGTGAAAACTTCGTTGACCCAACCGATAACTCGATTCACGGTCCGTACTTTTTCCCGCGCTATAGTACCGATCTTAATGTCGGCGCCGTCTATGGAAATGTGCTTCAGCCGTCGCCCCCCCAAGATGACCTGGTGGATACGGCGGGAAATATCAACGTGGCTCAAACACAAGATCGACTGACTGCGCGGCAGGCTATTTGGTCCCTCGCCGCTCATCACCAACGCAGAATCGGTTTTAGAACCCTAATGCAACGAGTTGGAGAAGAGCTAATCGATTACGCCGAAGTACGGGATGTAGAAAGAGGAGCACTCGCTCCGCTTACTACTAGATCGGCTTTCGTATTCCTGGGAGACATGCCCGCGACTTATCAAGGAGGTAATCTGATTGAATTTGGCTCTCCTTCCGATCATGGAGAGGTAAGCGATGCAATCCGCGACGGATTAACCGACTTAGACCAGGTGGCTAAAGCCGCGCAAAAGAAGATCCTCCTATACCTTGGCGTCGTGCGAGTTCATAATCAGTATCAAACTCAAGGTTTATGCGCGGTGTCACAGGAATGCCCTGCCTTTTTGACTCTCGCCTCCCAATTGGAAAATACAATACAGGGCATTGTCCAAGCGCATAACTGGAAATGGCTCGAGGTTAAATATTTGGTAGTAACCGACCCAACTTCATTGGCCCATGACTTAGCTTCCTATCTCCCTTTAACTGACAATCAGCCGGTGCTGAAGAATTTATGAGAAGCGATGTATGTAGAGTGCGAACAGAGCTTGGCCTGGCGCTTTTGGAAAGCGCCTGGATGATCACATTGATTGTACCTCTACTAATCTCAACTTATGCCATAATCGACTATCTAGATCTTAAGCGCCGGTTTGATTCGATCGTCTCGCATGAAATTGCTGCAATCGATGGAAAGTCCTTAAAGCTCATCTCCGGTTACCAAGATACCTGGCTATATCTACATAGTCAGGATCTAACAAGCGGCGTGCAGCAAAAAACTGAAGCACTAAATGATGCCCTATTGCAACTTACAGGCTCGGCCGAGAACTTTTACGTGGAGGTGGGTTTTACGGCATTCCAGGTCGGAACGCTCAGCGGAAAGGTTGGAGAATTAGCGAGTTTGGGTGAGCATACGGATGACGACTCTTCCGGGTCAAAAGACGGAACGTATTCGGTGATGTATGGAAATAGTAGTCTTGTTGCCGCTCAGTCAAACTTGGTCGCTAGGCTTTTGCAGGCTTACCCGCTTGATCCGAATGCCTGGAACTGGGGCCCAGAACATGCAACCAATATCAGTATTCCATCAGCGATAAGAGGGATTCCTCCGGTTTATGTGGACGATCTGAATGCTAAAGCATCGGCCGATCAATTCGGAAATTCAAATATTTACTCAACTAAGTTTGGAACATTCACGCCTACTGACGGACATCACCAGAATAACTTCATTCGTTCAACCTTAGTTGGCGGAGTATTAGTGGTTGCTGATTTCAAGGATACATACGTCGGACGAATTATGAGTTCACTGGGAATGAGTACGCGTATGGAGAAATTTAACGCATTTCCTCCGAGGATACTATTCTAATGAACGATCAAAGAGGGATGACACTACTCGAATCGGCAATGGGGGCTTTGGCCCTGGTTTCTATATTAATAGCCGGTGTGGATGGGTATTTTGCCTTTCGAACAACCGGGCTGATTCACGACTCCGCTGTCGAAACAGCCGAGTGGTACGTACGCGCAGATCAAAACTTATCAGGTGCCGAGAAGGAAGCGTTTGCTATCGAAAAAGGGTACACGTTCTTATCTAAAACTATTCCACCCACCACCAATAACTGTGTCGGTCAGAAATATTGCGCTCTAATCTCCGTGCAGCAACTCCCGCTGGGCGACCCCAATCCGAACGAAATTGAAGTGACCGTCGATTATGAAATACCTCTAATCCTGTTAGGATCCGGACCCGTCAAGGTAACTCGGCGCACAAAAAAGCACCTTGAGAGCTATTACGTCAAACAAGACACCGCCGCATATAAAAACAGCAATACCTGCGGAAGCTACGGTGGTACTTGTTCATTTTGATCCTGTTCCAAAAAAAGAAGGTCGGCTACTATTCCGATCATGCGATTTTGCATATGCTTGTTAGCGCTTCTCACGATTACCTTGACAGTTGGGTGCACCTGCCGCTCGGGGAAGTGCGCGAGAATAAAACCGGAGATGTCATTCCCCGTGGGGCAGGCCTTGACTGCGCCTCACTACCCTTTATCAAGTGAGGAAGAGCGTTACGTCAGAGATTTAACTTCTCGAATAATGGGGTATGGAAAATGGGGCGGCTTTTCTCCTCAGATAGTGTTTACTAATGAAGAAGGGGTTGTGGTTGCTTCAAGTCCAGGCGGACTAATTTCAATATCTCGTGGGGCAATCAAGCAGCTTGAGTCAGAAAGTCAGCTCGCCTTTGTATTAGCCCATGAGCTGGCACACCATCTGCTTGGCCACACCTGCTCAACCCGTCCTGAAGCAGAGCTAGAATTTGAAGCGGACAATCTGGCAGCTTCAATGTTTTTTCGTTCTGGATTTTCGACGCGGGCAGCTTCACTCGCGTTAATTAATGCCTATCAAGGAATTCACTACTTTGAAAAGGATCGTCGTACTTGGGCTCATCCCAAGGCACACGATCGAATTTTAAATCTAAACTCAATCTTTGCATCAATGGGCGATACGTCTGTTGGCGCTTATGACAGTCTCGATTTCCAGAATTTCCGCCGCACAATTATAAATTAGCTTTTTGAGGGTAGATCAGGATGCTATTCCCCGATACTTTTATCTCTCCGGTCTGTTCCAGCAGTTTCAGCGCTCCTCGTACCATCTCCACGGAGGCACCGACAACTTCAGCTAATTTTTTTGCATCTACCACTTCACACTGCCGAATCTGACCATCGGGCGAATCAACCAAATTACCTATCTCTTGCAACGCAGCTAAAACTCGACTGGTAGTATCCAAGAGCGCCACCCCTGTTGCTCGGTTGGAAGTTCGATGTAAGCGTTGGGCAACTAGCAAAAGGAGTGCGCGCTCAAAGCCCCGGTGAGCCTGACAATGCTTATTAAATTGCTCGGAGGTAATTAGTACAACTTCGCATGGCCCCATTGCCTCAACTGTGGCGCTACGCGGAACTCCAAGGATCAAGGCTAGCTCTCCAAAACACTCCCCCTCTTCTATGAAATCTAGAACGAAGCGAGCGCCATCAGGACCACTTTTTACGACTCGTGCACACCCCTTGAGCAATAGCCCAAGTGACTGGTCATTTTCCCCCTCGTGCACTATCACCTGCCCCGAGCCGATTGTTACTGTACATCCGATCTTTTTTAGATCCTGCACCTCGGCGTGAGTTAGCTTCCCCAAAATATTCATACCATCCTCAATCGAAGATCATCTTAAAGCGATCTACGAAAGGGGATGGTATATGGAATTATTAGATTAGGTCAATTCTTGGTTATAGTTAACTTATATCACTTGGAAAGTTCTATACCCGCGCTTATCAAACTAGTCTCGTTGCTTTGATTGTTTTTTAGCAACCATTTCGCTGCTGCGCGTGCCTTACGAGTGTCGCCCTTTTTGAGGGCCAATTTAAGAGAATCTAATTTACCTTTAAGACTCTTGACCGTGACTGTCGTTGTATCCAATAAAGTATCGCTCAAATTGATTATTTGATCTTGGGCCAAGCTAAGATCACTGTTACATACTGCTAAGTCATTTTGCGCCGCATCTCGGTCAGCCCGACAGAGATTCAATTGCTCAGAACATGTAAGCGTAGTTCCTGTGCCTCCGCCGATCCCGGTGACAGCAAACGCATCCGCTGCGTAAGTAGTCACAAACGAGCCTATGAGAGTTACGGTAAGGATTTTGATTGTGTTGTGGCGATTCATAATCTGTGCTCCAAGAGAATTAAACTTTTTTTCGCCACCATCTTGACTGCAACCACCTATCGATACTCCTCCGAAGGTTGCTTCTAGAAAATTATATTCGGGTCCGAATTCAAACTTTTTCTTACTGATATCTACGCGATTTACCTAAAAATTAATCACAAAACTGCCCGAGAAATCGCAGTTTTTGTCATTCACTTTCTATGTCACAGCTCTCCCAAACTAGTGCATAACTCTTCTTGTACCAGGGAGAGAATCAAAGTTTGGATCTCGGGGGAACAAAATTCCAAGCTTTGACGATATGTTAGGCAGTTTCAAATGATAGCAGTATTTTCAGAGTGGTTTGCGGAGAGAGCTTTGCTAAGACTTGCATCACTGCAAAGCTTAGACGGCATTGAACCAAAGACCATTAACCAAATTCTAGAGCAATTTGCTGCAGCTCGCTCGGAGCGTTTGTCACTTCGAATAAACGAGCGTCGTATCCGCACCTACCAGCGAGTACTTACCCATGTTTGGGAACTGGCCAATGAGAGATATCTGAACTCAGCCACGCACAAAGAAAGCTGGCTTCAGGTCATGGCAAGCTGCAACGCCTTATACCAGCCATACTGGTCGGGCTATAAGCGCAGCGAACCGGAGGCGATGGTGGCTTAAATTTCTAACCAAAACCAAACCAATAACCAATCGGCAGGGGGAAACGAAAGTTTCCCCCTTTTTTTACCGGAGTTCATGCTCTAACTGTTGTAAATACCCTTTAAGGAACAGATCTCGCCTCTGTGCCTCAGCATTGGCAGTTTTCGTGTGAAAAGTCTCAACCAGGCGCAAAAGTTTAGCGGGGAAATGATCCAGAGAATACTTGGTGTCATCCGGCTCACGCTCATGACAAAATGGATCGCTCTCTGAGTAAAGAGCTCGGCCCATTGATCCGCCAAGCATCATACAACGTGCAATACCTATGGCGCCGATAGCGTCAAGTCGATCGGCATCTTGTACCACCTTGGCTTCAAGGCTTTTTGGCTCTACCTGGGCCGAAAAACTGTGCGCATGAATTGCATGATGTATGGCGCTGAGATATTGACCAGGGAATTTCATCTCTCTTAAAAACTGCGTGGCGCGCTCAGCAGAAAGCCAAGACGCCTTGACGCGATCCGGGGAATTTTTAGGAACACTTAAACAGTCATGCAGCCAGGCAGCCGGAACAACTACCCATAAGTCCGCGCCTTCGGCTAGAGCGATGCGCCTGACCCAACTTACGACCCGACGCACGTGCAGCAAATCGTGGGCGGGATCAGCGCCTGAGCTTTGTGCCGCAAACTTCTCGATCCGCGGCTCAAAGTGATCAAGTGGTGTTTCGAATTGATTATTCAATATCTATTCCTTCATTTGTCTTAGGTAACTCTGGATTTTCTTGGCTAAACTAATCGGCATCCTTCCAATTTTGGCAATTTCATCCACCTCGGCTTTCGCTATCGCCGAAACCGTTCCAAAATGCTTCAACAATCGTTGTCTCTTCTCCCCTCCAACTCCCGAGATCCGATCAAGCTCCGAAGTAAAGATCCTTTGACTACGTTTTTTACGGTGAAAAGTTATGGCGAAACGATGCGCTTCGTCTCTAATTCGTGCAAGTAGATGAGTTAAGCCGTCATCCTTGGGTAGTTCGATTGGTTCATCCCTCCCCGGTAAAAAAACACGCTCCAGTTTCTCTTTTCTAGCCCCCTTACCAAACCTCTCCGCTCGACCTTTTGCTAACGCCACAATCTCAAGATCAATGCCTAATCCATCACGTGCTGCCAGTGCCGCTGCTAATTGTCCTGCACCTCCATCGATTACTAAGAGATCCGGTAGATCATCTCGTGTCATCCCTCCTCGTAAACGCCTCTCCACAACCTCATTTATCGACTTAAAATCATCCGGCTTACCCTGAACGGAGAGATTATAGTGACGATAGCGATCTTTGTCGGGTTCACCTTCAAAAAATGAGACTAGACTCGCTACGATATTCGACCCCTGCAGATTAGATATATCAACGCACTCAATCCGACGTGGCGCCTGCTTTAGATTGAAACGCTTCATCAGCTCCGCAGAGAGTTCCGCAGCGCGCTCCTCGGCCTTGAAGCGTTCGACAAATGATTGTTTGGCGTTTAGCTCTGCTAAGGTTATTAACCTATACTTTACGCCCTTCCGTGGTTGAAATACCTCGACGGCTGAACCGGACTTTTGACTGAGATACTTGGCTATCGGTTTAGCAGCGTCTAAGTCAAGCGGTAACAAAATCTCACCTGGCACATCATTTCCAGAATCGTAAAACTGGAAAATGGCAGATTCCAAAAGATCCTCGGTAAAGCCGGAGATGTCTTCGAACGGGTAACTTTTAGAGTTCGAAAGCCTTCCGCCACGGACCATCAGCACAACCAAAACCCCAAGACTTCCCTCCCGATATATCGCAAAGACATCCCGATCTTCCCCCTTGTGTGATGTGACTCGGTCAGCTGAGGCATAATGTTCAAGAAAGGAAATTTTATCACGTAACACCGCCGCTTCCTCGAAATTCAAACTTTCCGAACATTTCTCCATTTCAACTTGAAGCTCCGAGCGAACTCCATCAATCCTTCCTTGAAGAATTCTTTCGGCTTGCTTTAGGCGGCGAAAATAATAGACGCGATCGACCGCAAGACAACACGGGGCAAGGCAGCGCTTTATCTCATATTCCAAACAGGGTCTTTGCCGGTTGTGCATTACTACATCAGTGCAAGTACGGAGCGGAATTACAGAACGGATCAAATTCAGCAGCTCACGAATCTCGGTGGAGGAACTAAATGGGCCATAGTATGTAGCGCCATCTTCGCTAACCTTTCGAATCAATTCCAGCCTCGGCCACGGGTTCTCACGATCTATGCGCACACTTAAATAAGCCTTATCATCCTTTAAGCGAATATTATATCGGGGCTTAAATTTCTTGATTAAGTCACTTTCTAGGATAAGTGCCTGCTCTTCCGTGTGGGTTACTATGGTTTCAAGTTCAGCCACGCGGCGCATCAAAAACTCGATCTGACTTCGACCATCGCCTGAGCCAAAATAACTCCGTACTCTATCCCTAAGAGAGAGAGCCTTTCCAACGTAAATTACGGCACCCGAATTATCCTTCATCAGATAGACCCCGGGTCCCTTGGACAGAGACTTGATTTGAATTCTTAATGCCGGAATGTGGGGATTATCAGCAACCATTAGATGGAAGATTAGCTGACCCCAGCTTTTTTAAGAAGGTCCCCTAATTTTGTTGTCGGCCGAGGCGCAGCATTAGAACGAATCTCCCTGGAAACAGCCTGAGCAAATCCGGGACAATTTATGTGCTCTGGGCCAGCGAATGGCAGAGCCACGATAATCGACTCCTGAAGATACTCTTCCAAGTTTACATTGTCTCCATCGCACAACATCAGGCCCGGGTCGCCCGCTTCAGACTCTTCCTCGATCGAATCTGAGGAGGATGATGTCTTAAACTTAAGAGCTAAAGAGATCTTGACTGTCAACCGCTCGCTCAGGGATTCCATACAGCGCGAACATGGTTGAGTATATCGAGCTTCCACATCTCCACGAACTTCAGCCCCCCCGAGCACAGGATAGACTTTCAGGGTAACGATTGGATCTGTTCCGAATTCAACAAGATTGCCCGCCGATTCATTCATCCGCGAGTTCAAACGATCTTTTGATATCGGACCGGTAACGTCCAACCCGTCACTCGGTAAATTACGAAGCGAAATTTCCATCGGGTAATTATATCATCCTCGTGAGTTGAATTCTACTTGGCTCAGCCAATCCAGATAATCCTTGACTAACTGTTCTGCCTGAGGCCGCTTAAACGCCGGGGAAAGGTGAGAAAACGGACTGGGGTATTCAATTAATCTGGCCTTACCTGCCCAGGCTTTAAACTCGCGAGCCATTTGTATTGGCAGTGTCTCGTCAAACTCAGCATGCTGGACGAGAACCGGAATTTGCGCCGAAAGCTCACTTACTCGATCAAACTCGGAGTTAGATTGGTGCAAGTCGTTTAAGGCATAATCAAACCAAGCCTTGATCACGCCAATTGGCGTGGGGCGCAACACCGGGAAAAGCTTCCTTTGTAAGTACCAATCGATCACCCAATCTGCCAATTTCAACTGATCAACTGATCGTGCAAATACTATCTCTCTATAAACTTGCTCCCATAGTAACTTAAAGTTGCCCCATGTGAGCGGTTCGGAAAAATGACTTTCTAAATTGCTGAACTTTGATAGCCGCCGAACTAAAAACTTAGAGAGAGCTGCCAATTGAGAATACCGATGAAAGTACCAACCGTAGCCGGCTAAAGAAGCCACGCGGTTTGGAATTAAGCTCAGTGCCGCCTGACCAACGATAGTGCCCATGCTTATGCCAAATAAGTGCACTCTCTCGATTGCTAATTGATCTAGAATCGATTCAATCTCGGAGACAAGGTTTCCTATCCCCCAGCGGACTTCCGTCCCTGCAGAACTTCCAGTACCGCCATAATCGTATCTAATAATTTGATAATTTGGCCTACCCCCTCCTAGAAACCCCCATCGCAAAATATTCTCCCACTGCAGGAAATTGAAGGCTGATCCGTTAAGAAGTAGAATAGGGGATCGCCCGTCTTTCGAGTTTGATACCGAGACTCCTAACTCATAACCCGCTCTTACCCATATCTTACGCTGAATATCTTTCACCAACGTAGTTCTAGCGTGAATTAGTATGTAAATTCAACAGATTAGACGACAATATGCTAATACAGCTACGAGTTAAGCAATTTCTGGCGATTGTCGATCTTACTAGAGCAGGGATATAGGCAGGGCTACCGCCGTTAATCACTACGGAATCAGAGGCACTTTAGTACATGGATCAGGAGAATCAAAACTCTAACGCGACTGTAGAGACCGTCCAATCCGGTGGACCCTACAAGGTCGTCTTACCACCGAATCGAGAGATCTGTTCCGAGGTAGAATCCCTATTAGGCAATAAAAAGATAAGCATAGAAAACCTTACCGAAGCGATCGCTAAAGACCCGATCATCGTAATGGAGTTGTTGAGACTCTCCAACTCAGTAAATCTTGCGCCTGGCAAAACTCAAGTTACGTCAATATCGAATGCACTAGTCGCGCTTGGCCTAGACACCCTCAGCGAAGTTCTAGATCAGCTTCTTGAGCGTCCAAGCATCGCTACAACCGAGCTTTCCGAATGCTTAGAGCAGCAACGCTCTCAGTGCGTAGAAACGGCTCGAGTATCGCGCATTATTGCCCGCATTGCAGCTCCAAGTTTGGCAAATACAGCCTACACCAGTGGAGTGCTGTTTTTCATTGGCGACATGATCGCCGTGTGTCATCTACGCGGAAAGTATGTCGAATTAGCTAAGAGCCAAATTAAGCGTAGTAAGATTAACTATAGATTACTCCAGGACTTTGATTTTGATGTAGACGACGTTGGGATAAATTACCTTCAAAAGATGGGTATTCCAGAAAAACTTTACTCTTGCCTGGATCGCACCGCTGTCCCTATGTCAGACGAGAGCGCGAATGTCAGAACGATGTGCTTTTCGGCGGTCGAGATGATGGATGCGTTCGAAGCGGGAAGGTGGGAAAGATACGCTCCTGGTCAAAAAATTCCTTCTGCTAGCTCGATTCGCATGCTGCAGCTCTCCGATCAAAAGTATGCTCAAGTATATGAGAAACTAAGTGCCTACTTTGCCGGTGAGGCGGCAGAAATCGAGGCCTTTACCGAAGAAGAGATAAAATCTGCCGCAGAATCCCCACCGCCCGGGGCAAATAAATCCGATAAAGGAGCAATCGCCCCGATGCAAGCTTCTTTACCCAATCCAGAATCTCCACAACAGGCTGCTCGAGCCGACAACGCCACGGCGAATTTGACCGCTGAATCCGTTGCGACTGATCCGCAACCATCGCCTGCTCAAGAGGCCGCCTCAACCGTTGTCCAAGCACCCGCCACTGCCGGATTGGGACGCCTTGATTCGATGTTTGGCGAGACCTTAAACTGGCTAAAGAAGGCTAAAGACTCCAAAGTCGAGCAGAAGAAGAAGGAAGAACAGTCGGTGCTAACTGTACCTGACGCGCCGCAATCGATAGCATCAAAGACCAAACAGGCCTTGAGCGGATTTGAGAGCCTGATCTCTGCAGCAGAAAACACTGAGGATCTGCTCTCCCAACTACTTTCTCAATTAGTAACTTGCGGATCTTTTGAAAAGTCGGCCCTATTAGTCGTAGCGGACGATCGAAGATCTGCAAAGATCCACATGGCTGCCGGAGGTAAGTTAAAAAAGGGAGAGACTATCATCATTGATGACCCTTTTTCGCCACTGGCCCGAGCCTGCTCAAAAGTGCAATCAATCGGAGTCAAAGACTCTGATATTTCCCCATTCGGTACTAAATCATTTGCTCTGGCCCCAATTGATTCCTCGCATGATCTGCCGGTCATTCTCTATGCGGACCGCGGGAATGAAGCAATCAATCTGGCTGGACGTAGATTGTTTAGAAATGTGGTCGCAGCACTTAACGAGCGCCTAGCTAAACTGCCTGGCGGCCTCCCTGAGTAGGCTTATTTCAAAAGCTCCTCCTGGACTTTGTTAATAACGTCACGAATCTCGGCTGCTCTTTCGAATTCTCTCTTAGAGGCTGCTTCAAACATCTCCTTTCGAAGAGAGTCGATTAACTTCTGCTGAGCAGCCCTCTCCGTCGGAATCTCAATTTTAGCATCTCCCACCTCGAATATAGTTTCAATCTTTGGCTCGCTGGTATCAATTAGCGCATCTGGGATATCCTTGGTAACCGATCTAGGGGTGATGCCATGCACGAGATTATATTCGGCCTGTGTTTCGCGACGGCGCCGAGTTTCAGCTACCGCATCCTTAATAGAATCGGTAATTTTGTCCGCATAGATTACCGCTCTGCCATTTAGATTTCTTGCAGCGCGGCCAATAGTTTGAATTAGCGAGCTTCTTGAACGCAAAAAACCTTCTTTGTCTCCGTCTAAAATCGCGACGAGACTAACTTCTGGCAAGTCTAGTCCCTCTCTGAGCAGGTTTATGCCGATAAGCACATCAAAATCCTTTCTGCGAAGCCCCCTCAAGATCTCCACGCGTTCAATCGTATCAATATCGGAATGTAAATATCTTGATTTGATGCCGATTTTCCTACAGTACTCCGACAAATCTTCGGCCATTTTTTTAGTCAGTGTTGTGACTAAAGCCCGCTCTCCTCGCTTTACTACCGCTCCAATCTCCCCCAAAAGATCATCAACCTGGTTTGTTGCGGGCCGAACTATTACTTCTGGATCTAACAAACCAGTTGGTCGAATTAGCTGCTCAACAATCACACCGCAACTCATCTCGAGTTCTAATTCTCCTGGAGTAGCCGACACAAATACCGCTTGCGGTGCTCTACTCCAGAACTCCTCGATCGTAAGAGGGCGATTATCGATTGCCGATGGCAACCTAAAACCAAAGTCAACAAGCGTTTGCTTCCTCGAGCGATCCCCACGGGACATCCCGCCGAGCTGCGACAGGGTCACGTGACTTTCGTCCACGATCAGCAAGAAATCTTCGGGAAAGTAATCCAATAAAGTCGTTGGCGGCTCTCCCTGCTTTCGTCCCGATATGTGGCGGGAGTAGTTTTCTATGCCGGAACAGAATCCTATCTCTTGTAGTAACTCACAATCGTACAACGTACGTTGTTCCAGTCGTTCCGCCTCTAGGTCTTTACCCCGGTTACGGAGCTCAGGCAGCCAATCTTTGAGCTCCTTTTTTATCGTTTTAATCGCGTTCAAGACACTTTCTTTGGCGGTGACATAGTGGCTATTTGGGTATATCGCGACGCGATCTAATTTTCGAAGCGTGCTAGAAGTTATCGAATCAATCTCTCGGATCTCCTCTATTTCATCTCCGAAAAATACTAGTCGCGTTGCCCTAGCATCCTCGTCCGAGGGGAATATATCAACTACTTCGCCTTTCACTCGAAATCGTCCGCGCGCAAACTCAAGATCGTTTCTCGTATACTGCATTTCTACCAAGGAGCGTAGGAGTTCCGCGCGCGCCAGCTTTTCACCGCGCTCCAAGAAAAGCATCATATTGAAGTAATCTTCTGGGGCACCAATCCCATAAATACAACTGACGCTTGCTACAATTATCGTATCTCTCGATTCTAGTAAGGCGCGGGTCGCGCTGTGGCGCATCTTATCGATCTCCTCGTTAATCGCCGCATCTTTTTCGATATACGTGTTGGTCGAGGGAACATAAGCTTCTGGTTGATAATAGTCGTAGTAACTGACAAAGTAACGAACTCGATTCTCCGGGAATAGGACTCTCAACTCGGCATAGAGCTGGGCAGCTAATGTCTTATTCGGAGCAATTACTAGGGTCGGGCGCTGCTGTTTGGCGATCACATTCGCCACAGTAAATGTTTTGCCAGATCCGGTAACTCCGAGCAGAACTTGCTTAGCTACGCCCTTGCGTAAATTCTCGTCTAGCTCGGCAATGGCACGAACCTGATCTCCCATAGGGGAGAACTCGGAAACCAGCTTAAAAGCCGTGTCAGATGCGGGGTGTTTTAACTTCGCCCGATTAGCACTCACGCCTTAGTTTTGCCACGACGCTTTTCAGCCTCGGCTACTCTCTCTTTAGCGAGCTCTATCGCCACAACTTCGGTAAATTTCTTTCGCTTTTCTGATTCGTCCAAGACGCGTTGCATCGTGGCAGAAATTTGATTGACCTTGTCCTTTACCCACTGCTCTTTCCAGCCACCTGGGACGTACTCTGCGCCGACTGAGATCACGCCACCGGAATTAATTACGAAGTCCGGACAATACATTATTTTCTTTTCAAGAATCAGAGGATGCGTTGAGGCATCGCTCAACTGATTATTTGCGGCTCCAGCAATAATATCACAGTGAAGACGCTTTAAGGTAATTGGATTGACTGTTTGGCCGATCGCACACGGAGAGTAAATGTCACACGCGACATCATAAATTTTGTCTAGTTCCACAATCTCCGCTCCAAGATCCTGCTTGGCTCTTTGAAGCGCTACACGATTAGTATCAGAGCACGTTACCTTTGCCCCGGCCTGCTTCAACATCTCCACCAGATACAACCCCACATGACCAACCCCCTGTACGGTGACATGCTTGGAGCTAAGATCTTTAGAACCGTAGCGCCTTTCACATGCTGCTTGGATCGCATAAAAAACGCCACGAGCTGTCCACGGAGAAGGGTCTCCTCCCCCTCCCTGCTCAGGTGCAAATCCGGCAGCAAATTTCGTGATGGCCCGCATTACCATGATATCGGAGACCGATGTTCCCATATCTTCAGCGGTAATGTAGCAGCCATTTAGCCGATTCAGACAATGCGCAAACTGTTGAAATAATGCCTCCCGACCCTCTTTCATCGCCGGATCGGCAATTACCACAGATTTACCACCGCCGAGATCCAGCCCCGCCATCGAGCTTTTATAAGTCATGCCTTCTGCCAGACGCATGGCGTCGTCAATCGCTTGATCTTCAGAGTCGTACATCCGCATGCGACAACCGCCAAGAGCCGGTCCAAGTGCGGTGTTATGGATAGCAACAATAGCCCTCAAGCCAACGCTTGGGAAATTAAAAAAGGCCACCTCTTCATGCCCACGCTTCGAGGCTTCAGCAAAGACTTTTATCTCACTCATCTTACTGCTCTGCTCCAATAAGTTAAAAGCTACGCTCACAGGACACTCCATAACGACAATATTCAAACAACCGACTCTCAAACGAGCAGGCCGCTGAATAGATAATGGAACTCTGAATTTTTTTCAATTGAACCAAGACGATTATTCCGCGATTGCGATTCTCCTAACCGAAACGCCAAGTTGCGGTGCTTATCACTTAGTTACAACTTGCTGGGCTTCGGTCTTGTAGGCCGGTGTCGCCGCAGGTTTTTCCTTTCCGGCGTAGTCACGCGTCCGCTTCTGGCATCCAGCAAAGACCACCACTAAAGCCACCAATGCAACTATCAGCAGGGGGGACAACTTTCTCATTTTTACTCTATAGGTAAGTTAAAATAGTTACTAATTAAGTTTGTAGACCAGTAAGCGGACTCATACAAGCGTCTACGAACCAAATTTTGGAGCCTGATGCTGCTGAATTCATTGAATAATTAGAGATGGGCTGCTTGAACACCGTTTTCGGGTGGGGTATAAGTGCAGGGCTTAATCCTCAAGTTAGACACGGAAGAGTACTTGAATTCAGATACAAAAATACTGGATGCCCTGCTTTCTCTCAAATTCGAAAGTCGCGAAGTCGGACCGATCGACTTTGTGGAGTGGTTATCAGTTGAGCCAAGTTTTCCTAAATATTATTTTCGCTCTGCTGACTCTGGATTTGAGATAGCAGCTTCCGGAAAAACTCTGGTTCTGTCCGAGCTAAATTGTGAAGCAGCAAGTGACGCTGCTGATCTGTGCGCTCTCGCGGCAAAACGTCACCCTCAACGGGACTGCTTTATTGCTCTGGCGGGTGCTGCCTTTGATACCGATCAAAATTTAAGCAGTGCTTGGACCGGGTTTAATAAATTTCTATTTTATTTCCCTTCACGCCTTATCATTCGACAGGGGGACATAACTCGTCAAGTTGAGATTTCCAAAAAGATTGATGGGCTATGGGAAAGGTTCGGATCAAATAGGCATACACCAACCTTCCGTGCGCATGAAGATCATTTGGTCAATCTCGGTTCGGAGCGAGTAGATTTGCCAAGCTTTGCAAACTGGAGTTTAGGCGTTCAAAAGGCGCTGGAGCTGATACAGAACGGCGAACTCGAAAAGATTGTGTTAGCTCGTAAATCAGTTCTTCCCACGGTGTCTGCTGTTAGTCCATTTCTGCTCCTCTCGGCTCTGCGATCAGCACAGTCAAATTCTGCACCGTTCTTTTTTAGTCCTTCGGCAGAGATGTCCTTTATGGGCGTCTCGCCTGAGAGATTACTAGCTTTAGAAGGGAGCAATTTAAGTTCGGAAGCAGTTGGCGGAACCGCGTCACTATTTGAGCAGAGTATTGAGCGAGCAGTTTCTGAGCTGAATTCGGACAAAAAAAGTTTGCACGAACACGAACTAGTGGTTGCTTACTTAGTAAACGCCCTAAGTTCGCTCTCTGAATCTGTGTCGGCCGAGCAAAAACCGGGGGCTAGGGTGCTAAACGATTTAGTGCACCTTAAGACATCAATCAAAGCCAAGATTAAAGATACTACCTCCATTGGTAATATTTTAAGCACACTTCATCCAACTCCAGCGGTATCCGGCTTCCCGGTATCGGATGCAAAGCAAATCATAAGAAAGATAGAAGGCTTCAACCGCGGTTGGTATGCAGGATATATGGGGTACATAACTGCCAATCGTTCCGAATTTAACGTGACCATCCGCTCGCTGTTACTTAATCACAATTTTATAGCCCTTTTTGCTGGAGCAGGAATCGTTGCGGGGTCAGATGCGCACTCCGAATGGCAAGAGATTGAGAGAAAGATCTGCATTCCGTTGGAGAAGATTGCTGAAATTTGTAGGTGTGGGCCAACGTCAACTCTTGCTTCGGTAGCATAGTTTTAATTAGTTACTATTAAGTGAGTACAATCTCCATCACAGCACCGAGCCTCTCAAAGTATCAACTACTCCTACTCGCGATTCGCCCTAAAACTCTTCCAGCATCGATTGCTCCCGTGCTTTTAACAGCGTATTTGGCTCGAAGCGATCCGAAATTTAGCTGGACTGTATTTGGGGCGATACTTGCTTGTGCCCTATTGATTCAAATCGCCGTAAACTTAGCAAACGATTTAGGGGATTTTTTGAAGGGCGCGGACAACACTCAGAGAGTCGGACCGCCACGCGTAACGCAAGCGGGCCTTGTCTCTGTTCGGTCGATGAAGCAGGTGATTGTCTTAACGCTGCTCTGTGCACTAGTAATTGGATCTTATCTTGTTTCGGTTGGCGGTATGCCCATTTTAATCATAGGTTTTGCTGCAATACTTTCCTCATTAGCGTACACCGCTGGACCATTGCCGCTCGCGTATGTGGGATTGGGAGATTTATTCGTGATGCTTTTTTTTGGACCAATCGCAACGACTGGCACTTATTATTTGCTTACCTCTACCTACTCTACGCTTACTGCAATCTGTGGGGTCGGATTCGGTGCGATTTCCACAGCAATATTAGTTGTAAATAACTTGCGAGATGTCGAAGGCGATCAAGTTGCCGGTAAAAACACCTTAGTCGTTAGATTCGGTAGGCGCTTTGCGCGCTGTGAATACCTCCTTTGTATTTTGATCGCTACTATCGCTGTTCCAGTATCACTCTACGCGGCAGGATTTGCTGGTCCTAAGATTTTTTTTGGTTTGCTACCGCTTGTTTTCGCCTACCCTACCATACGCTCAGTTTCTACTTCCAATGAAGCTATAACGCTCAATCTAGCCCTTGCTGCCACTGGGAAGCTTCTACTGATTTATGCCTTGTTCCTCGCCATCGGTCTGAGTTAAATCTCTAGAGCATGAAATCCGCTAAGGAAATTTGGTTTAACGCTCTAGGTAAAGGAATGGTCAGTTTAGCGCGGGTTGCAGCGATCACCTGGCCAGTCGCAGGCGCGATATTCCCTACGCGGCTTGAGTTTGACGAAAATGAATCGGTCTGGATGCGAAGCGCGGCTCCATACTCGCCTAATCCGAGCTTGGACAAAGTCATCGATGTCGATCTCGCGATAATTGGCGGCGGATTTACAGGGATGTCGACTGCTTACCATTTTAGTGCGAGATACCCGGAGAAACGTGTGGCTTTGCTTGAAGCAAAAGTAGTGGCTAACGGATCGAGCGGTCGAGCCACAGGGATGATGCTAAACTTTCTAACTGACCAATTCGCTTACGGGGAAGAAGATTTGATTTCGGTCTATAAGGCTACCAGTTCCACGGTGCATGAAATCGGTGAGATTATTAAGCGCCATAACCTGAAGGTCTCGCATAGAACTGACGGGACTCTCTCCTATCTTACCGCACCCGATCGGGCAGAAGCGGCAGAAAAGGAGTGCGAGGACTTAAAGAAGCTTGGTATCCCGATTACCTATCTTCCAAAGAGCGAACTGCAAAAGAGCATGAACGTAAATGGGGTGTT
>CAZJXY010000008.1:0-21911 GCA_964549925.1 uncultured Bdellovibrionales bacterium
GATATCGATTTTGTTACCCAGTACAGCATCTCTGAAATTTACATCTATAGTTTGCGAATGTTGTGCACGCTCGGGAGCGGAACGAGCACTACCCTTACCCCTTGCCCCGCCCATACTTGAAAAAAGCTCATCGAAGATCCCACCGAATCCTGAAAGATCTTCTTCGCCGAAAGGAGACCTAGACTGCGCCCGCTGATAGCGCTCACGCGCCCTGCCACCTCCTGTGCCTCCGAATCCAGCCGCACCGAATTTTCTTAGCATCTCGGCTTGCTCTTCGTTGAAACCAGGTTGCAAGCTCTGCTCCCCAAACTCATCATACATTTTTCTGCGCTTCGCGTCAGAAAGCACGTCATACGCCGAGCTAATCTCTTTGAAGCGTGCTTCAGCAACTTTGTCATTCTTATTTAGATCCGGATGAAATTTTCGCGCGAGCTTTCTGTAAGCGTTCTGCAGCTCCTTTGCGCTGGCATTACGAGAAATTCCAAGCACCGAATAGAGATCTTTCATCTTCACTCAATTAAAAACTACTAAGACCAACGTGGAAAAGTTAAAGATACACTGCAAAAAGTTGCAGAAAAACGCCCTAGAATAATCATTCACCGCCTCTGTAACTTTCTGATTTAACACAAAAAATAAGCTTTTACAAAATCGTTACATTTATTTTACACCCCCGTGACAAGTGCCCTTAAAGGTTATGGTTTATTTGCAACATCGATGTTGTACCGAAGCTCAGTAAAAAAAAGGTTTTTGAGCAGTCGGCATCGAGGTTGTGATTCGATAACGCGGTTTAGGAGGGAATATCATGTTAAACACTTTGTCCGATAATGAGCTGATTGAGAAGTTTCAAGGCGGTGATCAAGATAGCTACGTTGAACTAATTAGCCGTTACACTGAAAAAGTATTTAACCTCGCTCTGCGTCTTACTAGAAATCAAGAAGATGCTGAAGAAGTGATCCAAGATGTATTTCTGACCGTTTATCGTAAGATTGATGCATTCGAAGGAAAGGCTGCCTTTTCAAGCTGGCTTTATCGTATAACAGTTAATACCGCCTTCATGGCACTTCGTAAGCGCAAGCAACACCCAACCATTTCAATGGAAGAGATCAATCCGGCGATTAAGGAGTCTTGGACTGGTCCAAGCAGCGCTCAACGTGATGTAAACTACATCTCTACCCGTCACCAGATGCGTGAGGTTGTAGAAGGCGCAATAGCAAAGCTTCCCGAAGAATATAGAGCAATCTTCCTGTTGAGAGATGTTGATGGACTCTCAAACCAAGAAGTTGGAGAGATACTGCACCTATCGGTACCGGCAGTTAAATCTAGATTGCACCGATCGCGCTTGATGCTGCGTCGTAAGTTACAAAGATTCTACGATGATTATGTGAAAGACGATTTTATCTACTACGGTCCAGGCGCTGCGGCCTGTGGAAAGCCACAACTGCACGCTTGACCTTCCCTGAATATGTGCTGGGCACCCCGGAACTGCCTCCCTAGTTCCGGGGTGTTTTTTTATCCAGCAAGAATTCCGCCTAGAATTCCGATTGGTCACCAAGTAATACCCTTTTAAGTCAAAGCTGCGATAATAGCAGACGCTAACACTCCACTTAACGATCGGCTCATATGCATGAATGGTGGTAAAAAAAATTTGGCGAATTGGATATTTTTCGACTTGGACGGCACACTGATCAATCATCAGTACGCGGCTGACAAGGCCGTACTCCTAATACTTGAAGGGGTCTTAGGTTTAAACGACGAAAGGGGAAATTCCCTACTAAAGCACTGGCAGAGTGTATCCGAGTACTGGTACCAGCGTTATCTCAGAGGAGAATTATCGATGGCCGAACAGCGTCGCGCTCGATTAAGAGAGTTTTCGCCAGATTTACTAGACCAGGAATGCGATCAAATCTTCGATCTATATGCGAGCGAGTACGAGAGAAGCTGTGCCGTATATCCAGATGTTCCAGAAACTCTATTTCGGCTGAAGCCCAACTTTGAGCTCGGAGTTATCACCAATGGCGAATCAGAACAACAACGTGGCAAGCTAAAAAGTACGGGGCTCGATTCAATCTTTAGATTGGTTTTGGTTTCAAGTGAAGAGGGTGTTTCAAAGCCGGATCCTAGAATATTCGATCGCGCAACACAGCGAACAGGCTCGGATGCAGCGGAGATAGTTTTTATTGGTGATAAGCTCGATACTGATGCTGAGGCAGCCACACGAAGCGGCATGCGTGGAATCTGGTTAAATCGCGATTCGATTCAGCGCTCCAACGCGACTCCGACTATTCACAACTTGCTTGAACTTTGCACAGTGCAGTCTGAGATTTTTTCATGGTAAAGGACAGTTAACGACTCTACCTTATCAATGTGCTGCGCATTTTCTTCAAGTAATTTCTCAACGAATCTTAAGTTCTCTTCATTTGACCGAAAGTGACACTCCAACATTATATCCCAGGCACCAAGAAATGTACGAAAACAATGCACGGCGTTATGCGCTCGAGCGAATTTTAACATGCTCTCTCTAATTTCTGGGTCACAGCTTTTCACGGAAATTAACTGATAAACTACAGAGAATCCCAGCGCTACAAGGTTCACCAAATAGCGCGTTCCGATCAACACTCCGGCCTTAGTGAGCTGCTTAATATGGTATTCCAGCGTTGATGCCGGCAAAGCCAGCTTTTTTGCCAATTTAGTATTAGGCTCTCCCCAATTCGCAGCGATCCCATTTAGAACGTTGAGGTCTGTTGCATCCAACTTAATCGATTGGTTAGAGACCGATGTATAGAATTCCCGCAGCTTTGTTCTGGAAGAAGCGGGAGCCAGCGTCGGAAAATCACACATCGAGGTAAGCGCGAGAACCTGCTTCTCTTCAAAAACATTACCTATGGCATTCGAGAGGCGATCCAAAAATGCCTGAATCTGATAAATAGATGAGAACCTCGCTTCCACAAAGAGATTAAAGCTCCCGCCAACTTCTGAAAGAAATGAAACCTCTGGCATTGAACGAAGGAATTGAAAGAATCTCTCGCGATTTCTTCGAGCGCTTGTATTAAAGGAGAAAACGAAGAGAAATGGTGCGGTTCCCAAGAGGAATGAGTTCACATATGCGCGTTTCTGGATGATCCCTTCGTCTTGAAACTTCATAAGGGCGCGCCTTGCGACATGTTCTCGCACTCTGGCGCGAGTTGCGACTTCCTTCATCGAAAGATCGGCCTCAGTTTCGCAAGCGGCAAGAATTGACAATTCCTGTTCGGAAAATCTCATCGTCTTAACTTTCTTTACCGGAGCATGCTCGCATGGAAAAGCGTGCAGCTCCAAGCAAAGCTACCTTATCGTTAGTAATAACTTTTAGCGGCATCTTTTCTAACACAGTCCGCATTCTCCCTTTTGAGCAAAACGCTTCCCTAAATTCAGCTGTCTGAAGGAACGGCAAAACTTTCGGCGGGATACCACCGCCCAGGTACACACCCGATTTCGCCATAATTTTCAAAGCTAAGTTTCCGGCTTCAGAACCGAGGCATCGCGTAAAAAGGCGCATCGTTTCTACGCAAAGTTCAGACGAGCCAGCGAGGGCCTTTTCGGTGATGGCTTGTGCCGGATCGATATCCCGATTCAGAGTAAGGTCCTCCTCTTTAGATTTCATCTTTTCCCGAAGGAATTTGTATAGCGTTACGGTGCCGGGACCAGAAACGATCCTTTCCCAACTCACATGTGCTAGTTGCTTTTTTAGGTAGGTAAGCAGAGCGACTTCAATCTGAGAATCCGGAGAAAAATCGGTATGCCCGCCTTCTGTGGCAAAAGGGATATGCTCTTTGCCGTTCCAAAATAGCCCGGCTTCTCCAAGTCCGGTCCCGGGAGAGATAATCGCAGCGTTTCCAAGCTCAGTCTGTGCACCCTCTTGTAAGGTGACTAAGTCAGACTCCCCCAACCAACTGATTCCCCAAGCGGCAGCTTCTAGATCATTTAATAGATAGACATTATCGGTGTTCGCATGTCGCTCCACCAGCGAAGCATCGACAATCCAGGGGAGATTTGTGACCCGCACTACACCTTTATCCACCGGCCCCGGAATTCCGAAAGCGGCAATTGAAGCCTCGAAATGGTTATCCTCTTTGAACTTATTTATTACCGCTTCGAAGGAGGGGAAATCTTTGCTCTTATAACTTTTTTCGATGCAAAACTTTACTCCATGCTCACCCACTTCGACTAACGCCAATCGCGAGTTTGTGCCACCTATATCCCCGACGATGCATTGCATTTTCAAGATCCTCGTTTTTTGTTCAGCCGCTCGGCAGCAAGAAGGGCTGCGCCAAATACCCCCGCACTATCACCTAGTTGATTCGGCCTTAAATCCACCAGTGGCTTTGGACTAAATATGTACTGCTTCACCGACTCTATACCACCCTCATAAAGCGCCTTAACATTACTTACCCCTCCACCGAGCACGATTACATCTGGGTCAAAAATGTTTATCACTTGAGATAAGCCCTGTCCAAAGTAACGAATCAGACGTTCTACGGTCTTAGCTGCAACCGGATCGGCATCAACCGATGCCACAATGTCCTTCAGCGCCATAGCCTTGTTTGAATGTGAGGCATAAAACCGCTCCAGGGCCGGACCTGAAATCACCGTTTCAACACAACCTCTTTTGTTGCAGTAACAGGAGTCTCCTCCCTCAAGAACGACGTTATGACCCCATTCTCCACCGATCCCTTGCTTCCCATAAATAACTTTACCATCTATTACCAAACCTCCCCCAACCCCCGTCCCCATGATCACTCCGAATACTGTAGAGGCTCCGCGCCCCGCGCCAAGTTGAGCTTCCGCTATTGCAAAACAGTTAGCGTCATTGGCGCCGATCACTCGAGCGCCTAAATCTCTCTGAAGATCAAAGATTAACTTCTCTCCGTTCAAACATTGGGAGTTAGAATTTCTTAGCACTCCACTAATCGGATCCACGGTTCCAGGATGAGCGACTCCGACTCGGGGCAAGGGAGATTCGGCTTGGGATACTAAATCAAAATATAGTGCCTTAATTTTAGAAAGTACGTGAGCATATCCTTGTTCGGATTCGGTATTGATCCTCTTTCGGATAATGGCACGCGATGGGTCGGTTGATTCAACGACCACCCCCTCAATCTTAGTGCCTCCTAAGTCAATCCCACAAAGCAAATGATCATTTGCGATATTCACGCCGCGACCTTAGTTGGGCGTTGAACAAGAGACTGACCCTCAATCAATTTTACAAATTCAACAAAGACCGCGTTGGTCCACCCGAAGCCAGCCTGATCAGGATATCTCTCGGATCGAGCACGCTTCCCCTCAACAACATTGTATTTCTCGTAAATCACTCCAGTTTGTTCAAATATCTGATTTACCAACTCTACCCACTTTAGCGCTATGCGCCGAGCAGGATCCGCATACCCATAATTCAAAAGGCCATTTACAACTACTGACTGAAGCGGCGCCCACCCATTTGGCCAAGCCCACTGCCGACGCTGCTCCTCTGTGGGTGGATGCCATTCCTCAGTCGTTACCACTCCAAAACTTTTCTCAAAATGCTGTAATCCCCGACTGGCCATAACCGCCGCTTGTTCGGACGTCGCCAATCCCGACCATAGCGTGAAAAAACTAGCCAAAGACTTAAAGCTGCTTCTTTGTTTGGAGCGAAAGTCATAATCATGGAATAATCCTGTGGTCTCATCCCACATTAATTCGGTCACAGCATCCCTACGGACTTGAGCCTGTGTCAGAAAATGCTGCGCTTCGCTCCGCTCTCCAAGATCCTCGTATAACTTGACGAAATCGCTTTCGTATTTAAAAAGAAGCGCGTTTAAGTCAATCGCCAAAAAATCCAGGCAACGATCCTGATAACGAGGAGTCATATCCCATCCGGACTCCGCTTCGGCAGCATTATGCCAGATGTTTATGTCATAGTAGCGAGAAAGTCCTCGGAATACC
This sequence comes from uncultured Bdellovibrionales bacterium, assembly GCA_964549925.1. Classification (GTDB taxonomy): domain Bacteria; phylum Bdellovibrionota_C; class UBA2361; order UBA2361; family J135; genus CAZJXY01. The sequence goes on from CAZJXY010000008.1 coordinate 5,959, forward strand.
TCACGCTCATCGGGGAAAGCCTTCCCCCTCCAAACTAATTCATACTCTTTCCTCGCCGCAGCCACGGCGCGAGTGAGCCACTCTCGATTCTCCTTCTCATCGCACCCAGAACGCTTTCTGACTTCCAACGCATCTAAGATCATACTTGTCAGAAACGGGGGCTGAGAACGACTGAGGAAATAAAATCTGGTTGCATTTGGAATTTTACCAAAACGCTCGACTAGATAAACTAAGTTATCGGTAAGGTCCACTAGCAAGGACTCCCGCGGCGTCCCGACCAATCCGCGCGTTATAAAGTATGTATCCCAATAATAAAGTTCATTAAACATCCCGCAGTTAGGCACGACAAATTTTTTAGGTAACCCGATCAATGTCCCGCTATCTTCCTTCTGCTCCCTAATGATTTCCGGCCAGAACTTCTCGATATACTCTAGACAAGCTTTGAAACGTTGGGGGACGTAGTCGGTGCGCGGAGTATTTTTCATGATGCCTAATGCGGGCTCTCACTCAGATACTTATCCAGCACTTGAGCCAACTCGGCCGGTCCTGCTAGCCGATGACGCGCCACTGATTGACTAGTTAAATCTCCAAGCCGGATAGTCACAGCACCTGGAGCTTGGCGCTCTGCCGCGTCGAACATTGATTCATCAGTCAAGTCATCGCCAGCCGCAACAATTTGGATTGGTTGGGCAGTTTCCTTCTTCATTCTATTTGCGAGGAGTTCCAAGGCCGAGCCTTTTGAAAACTCCTGAGGAAGCATCTCGATGACATTCTTTCCATCTCTCATTGCAAACTTATATTCGAAATCTCCCTGGTCATAGAGTTCCCACATAATCCTGGAAGCCTCGGATTCAAGCTCTGGTGCTTGGCGGTAGTGCAACGCTACGGAATACCCCTTATCCTCAACCAAAAGCCCGCTATCACTCAGTCCCTCCGCTCGCAGGCGATCTTCTAGACGTTGGCGAAAGATCCCAACGTCGGTTCTTAAAGCGGGATCAGGGCGTCTTAGCCATTCATTTTTCGAGGCATCCCAAATTTCACCACCATGCAATCCACAAAGGATAATTGATTGACCTTCAACTCCGCCCTCCGGCCCCTTCAAGAAACCTCGCAAGGTATCAACTGAGCGACCGCTGATAACGGACAGGGCGACATCACTATGCTGACTAAGGGTAAACAGACGCTCTCGGCCTGAATCACTAATCTTCGCGAGCTCCGGACGTTCGACGATGTCTGTAAGCGTTCCATCATAATCGAGGGCAATAAGCGTCGGAGTCCCGTATTTCACTTCGATAAGGAGTTCCTCGGGGGCAGCGTATCGGCTAACTGGATCTAACACTACATCAATCCAAGGTTTCTCTGGCGCATCGACTGGAATTAGTTCCGGCGACTCCTCAACACGGTTCGTAGTGACTTGCCCTGCTTGTATCAGACCCAAATTGCGCATTGACACAGCTTCTGCTGAGGCCGTTAAGATACTATGACTCCACTTTTGAATCGGATTATCACGAATATGCCCCTTAAGCAGATCGTTCACTAACTCAACACTCTCTGGCGCGGTAGCCAGATCAATCAGCGCCGTAGCCATCCCCTCACTTATAGATTGTGGACTCTTTCCATCAACAATAATCGCACTCTTTAACTCTTCAGCAGCTCCAGCTCCTTTTCCAAGAATAAAGGCAGTCTTTGGCTGAGAAGCGATAATCGCCTCTTTTATCACCAAGTTCATACCATCAACTAGAGGGGTAACAACAATAACGTCACTGGCCCCGCAAAACCCGAGTACCCGGTTAAAGTCCAGTTGCTCCTCTACGTACTCAATCGGTTTCCAGTCCGGCGTGCCATGCTTTTCATTAACTCTGGTCACAACGTCATGCACACGTTGCCTCAATAGTTGATACTCCGGCACGTTCTCTCGACTAGGAGCCACATACTGCACAAGCCGAAAATTTCCGCCCAATTCTGGTTGTTGATCCAACAATAACTCAACGGCTTTACAGCGCTCCTCGATCCCTTTGGTGTAATCGAGACGTTCGACCCCGAAGATCACAGTCCTATCACCGTACCGACTTTTAAACCAATCACTCGCCTGCTGCACCGCCTCAGTACTCATCGATTGCTCGATTCCCTTGGCGTCGACCGATATCGGAAAAGCGCCTACGCTGATAGTCCGCCCCTCGTACCGAACCAGGTTTCTCTCCCGATCAATCTCAACATTTAGCCCACTGCGCTCAAGGGTATCTAAAAAATTATGCACATATCGCTGAACATGAAATCCGATCAGATCGCTTCCAAGTAACCCCTCCAAGATGTTTTTCCTCTGAGCGGGTTCAATAAGCGATTCGAATTGATCCGCTTCAGGGAATGGAATGTGGTGAAAGTAGGCGATCGGCACTTCTGGCTTAGCTGAGCGGAGCATTCCCGGAGCTAACATCAAGTGATAATCATGTATCCAGACCAACTGACCTGGAGTATGAACCTCCAAAATCTTCGCTCCAAACTGAGCGTTTACGTTACGGTAGAATTCCCAATCCTGCGGTTCCGGCTGAACGCAACGATCCCCTAGTCCGTGCAAAGCTGGCCAAAGAAGACCATTAGAATATGAGCCGTAATAAGCTTGATATGTCTTTTCGGCAATTGGAACACCGACCGCATCAAACGGCCGATCTTTCCATTGCGAATATTCAGCCAAGGCATTTTTCACATCAGCGGAAACCGCAATCGACCCACTCATCGACTGAAGTACTGGTGCAACTCCGGAAACCAGGCCACCGACTTTATTGCGGTAAGCACCTTCCACCGTCTTTTCAAAAAATTGCGCGTTTGCAGCGACCAAAACAGATGGGAATGAGAATTTTGGCGCAAGCTCGTCTAAAGGTTTCTCACGAACTTTTGGACCAGATCCAACCCGCTCAAGCCCTACCGCACCACTCTCGATTGATCGGATCGGAGCTTGAGCGTGCTCTACAGGCGGGAATGAGGACCCAGTGAGATCGCCTGTACCAACAGATGAATGAGACCCAGATGGACCCTGATTAGCCATCCTGGTTAAAGCCTACCGCCGAATTTAGATATAATTACCAGCATTAAGAGTGTTATCTCCGCAATTGCGAAATATGTAACCAAATAGACACTTCAAGGCTCTGGCTATCTACCTGAAATTACGGAAGTTCCTGAAGTCAGGCAGCTCAGAAAAGAGCTAATTACTTCATAACAAAACCGTAACCTCTAATCAACATTCTTTACGTACTCCGTACCTACATTAAGCGTCTCAATTGACTTGAATTTTTGGCTGAATCCAAACGGTAACTCACGCTAGCTTAAATCAGGCGATTGTTAATACCGTCCCGATTGCTTACAAACAATAGTGAAGCCGCAACCGATCTTGAGGGCATGATCATTAAAACAAATAGATTCTGGCCCATTCTGACGATTGTTTGGCTGTGTTTATTACTCTCGGCCACCCAGCCGCCTGTAAGCGCCGAGTCTCCACTTAAAAACTCGGCCGAAAACTCAGCCGAATTACCACCCCGTTTCGTCCTCGGCTACGACTTTTACTACTACTGGGGCGCTGGACACGGCGCAGCCACTAATCGAAATGTCTATAAGAAAGAGATCTTTGGTGAGGAAATCGTAAGCGCAGGGAGACCTTCCAACTGGTCCTATAGTGCCTGGCTATATCCACCCTGGGGCTATGCCTTTCTCATACCGTTTGGGTTACTACCGTTTGCGCTAAGCAAATTCTTGTGGCTATCAATTTCGGCTGCCGTGTTAATTATCTCAGTAAACTCGTTCGGATCGAGCAAACTTGGTAGACTGCTAAACGGCTCAAATTCGAATTTGATTTCGACTTATCTTTTTACGCTCTGTTTCCCTCCAGTGATTCGGTACTTCCTAATCGGACAGTGCTCGTTTCTTATGCTTGGGGGAGTGCTCTTATATTTCAGCTATTTACTTGGCGGGAAAAGTTTCAAGGCAGGGCTAGCTCTATCTCTTACCTTTATTAAATTTCATATCTTACTTCCGTTTTACGCGGCGGCGGTCTTTTCCCGGCGAAAAAAGGAAATGATAGATTTATTGATCGGAATGGTGGTCGGGCTTGGGCTGCAAACCGGGTTCGTGCTTTGCTTTTATCCGGGAGCATTCTCTGATTATTGGAACGCTTGGGTGCTGGCTGGCGCGGCCAAAGACACAATCGAGCTTTCAACAAGTTTAGCCAAAGTCGGCGCAAATTATTTCGGACTTCCAAGTTTTCAATTCATCCCGGCGATGGTTGCAATGGTTGGAGCGAGCGTCACTGCGATGTATAAACCCTTTTCAGCTCGGACTCAGATTCTATATCTTATCCCCATTGCCGTACTTACTTCACCTTATACCTGGGTGCACACTTCTCTAATTTTGCTTTTTCCTTACCTATCCTCTCTCACTCACGTTAGGGCAAAGTATGGCAGCGCTGTGTTAATACCCCTTGTTGGAATTTTTCTTTGGTTTCTTTATCTCTTTTCCAATGCGCAAGCCGAAGCGTTTGCGATTTGGATTCCTGTTGGGGTACTGGGATTGGTGCTATGGAGCGATTTAGCGATTAACAAATATTTCAAAATTAGAAATTGAGGCCAAAAAGAAGATTTCGGCAGAGTATTATTTCCTTCTAAAATTCTTTAAGAGTTTGTTTACTTTGGGGATAAAGCTTTCAATAAGATCAAGGTATTCAACTGGCGTGACACCCAAGTAATCATGCACCGCGCTATTTCTAATATTTACGAATTTTATCCAGACATCAACGTCATCAATCATTCCGGCGCGACCAGCCGTTTTAAAAATCTCCTTTGGACTATAAGCTTCCAGCCCTTGTTCGTCCAATTCACGTTTCAAAAATTTCCATGTATATTCCAAGCAGACCTCAAAGCATTTTGAGATCCCGGCATAAATCACGTGTTCATCCAGCGCGCGCTTACGTAGCTTTATCGCGTCTTTGAGCGCAACTAAGGCCGCGTCGAATTTTTCTGTAAAATTAAATTTAGTGTCCATAACTAGAGAGCTTAACGTAAAGCAAAAACTGGGTTCCCTCCGAGAAATGTCGAGTTATTCCGCAATGAATCCATGAATTTTTTGTCAGCCCTATTTAGATCAATCACGTCGATAAAAAAAGGTAGATCTTCGGAGGCCTCTTCGGCAATTTCCTTCACCCTTGAAAGCTGATCCAAAGACAATGGTTTATCGCCAAGTATTCCGAGATCGTAGTCGGAATACTTTCTTGCCGTACCCTTAACTCTCGATCCAAATAGAATGACAGCCCTCTCTGGAACCGCCTTAACAATTTCCCCGACTACCTTTCTAATCAAAGTGATTTCGTCGCCCCTCTTATCTTGCACAACGACAAGGGCTTCAGCAGGGGCAAGCTTGAGCCTCCTAAAGACGAGTTCCAGAACTTTGGGGAAAACTGGAGCTCCAGAAAGATATCTTGAGAGCGAATTGCGGTGAATTTTAAGCTCAGAACAGAGCGCACCCAAGGAGCTGAAACCTTCACGAGCGAGGGCGGAGAGAAGTAGTTCACGATTTAGGATTATCATATTTAAATTGTATATTGCATAGCTACAATATGCAAGAGTTAAGAAGTGCTGGTTTTGGTAATGTTCTAGAGCGCCTAAGGTTGCTTTCAAATGCACACCTGGATTCGCAAAACTTAGCGATTTCAACTACACTCTAACTACTCTTTGACAATTCTAAGATATGAGTAGAGGGGTACCTAGCAAAGGTCATTTCAGTGGTTATATCCTGAACACTACTCAATGGATCGGCTGATCAACTGTCTCGTGGACATGCTGACTGGGCTGATTCATCTCACATCAACTCACTGACAACTCATTCTCCAAGCACAGAAAGGTGGCAACATGCCCGAAGCTCTTCTCGAATTTAGTGTCAGCGCCTTCATCCTCGGCACGCTCGGATTCTGGTTGGTCACAGCCGTCTTCGTGTTCGTGATCGCCCTAATGCTCGAGGTTGCTAATAAACCGAAGCGCGGATGGTCGATCTTCCTGATCGCTCTCTACCTCGTCGGTATGCACTTCCTCGGCGTCAAGTTCTTGGAAGTGGCAAAAGCTCTCACCTGGGTTAGCATGCTCACTTGGACAGGTTACTACCTCGCTGGTGGCATGGTTTGGCTGGTGGCCAAGTGGTGGTTTTTCACTTGGCGCTGGCGGCAAAACTACTTCGAACGTCGGATGGAGTTCTTCGAAACCAAGGGCCTTCCGGCTAACACGGCGAAGGTTCCCGATGAGCTTCAAACCGAATGGGCTGAGTTCTGCCGCGGCAACTACTATCGACACTCTTCCTTCCCCAATCCCCCATACTTCCGTCAACATTTGGAACGACTGGTGGACTGGGGCATGCTCTGGCCGTTTTCGTTGATAGGGACGATCTTCGGAGATGGCCTGCACTGGATGTGGAAGCAGATAAGTGTCTTCCTTGGGAAGCTGCTCGATCGGATCTCCAAGTTCCAGGCGCGTGGAATGGATGAGGACTTCGTTCACGTGAAAGAGGAAGCTCCCGCTCCTGAAGGTAGAGGTCGTCGCACTTCCCGAACCGGGACGTGGGACGACTAGGTGGCGCTGAGGAGTAGTTAGGTTTCGGCGCAAGGTGGGGTGAGTGGTCAATCAAGGCCCTCACCCCACTAAGCTTCAACTGGTTCATTAGTAACTAGGTACTCCTCATCTCGCCACGAGATAGAATTCTATCAATACCATCAACATTAATACTCACTCCCCTTCACAACGGACTCCAGATCGGCCCACCGGGGGTTTACCTACCAACGAATATCATGTACGAATATGCTGGTGGCGTCGCATTTGTTATCATTCCTAGCCAACAGAATCTTAGCGGACAGAGCGTGCTTCAAAAATGCCTTCTTTTATTCTGCCTTCTCCTGCAATCAGCCGTAGTTGCTGCTCAGTCAAGTTGGGTACTGAACGTAGAAAACCCTGTGCTGGTGCCAGGGAATCTGGGCGAATGGGACGACTTTAAAATCGGATCTCCTTCGGTCCTGGAGGAAGATGGCATCTATCGAATGTGGTTCCGCGGCTGTCACTTCGTCGGCCGCGACTATGGCTGCGCAGTCGGCGAAGCCAGTTCTTCGAACGGTATCACCTGGCAAAAGAAAAAGTCACCGGTATTGACGCTTGCTGACCCTAGCGAGAGTAAGGGTCTGCATTCGGTGTCGGTAGTCAAAGTTGGCAGCCAATTCGTAATGTTTTACTCAGTGAGCGCGGATCTATTTAAGGCTAGGCCTTTTGCTAAGCTTTTTCTGGCAACATCCCCGGATGGTCTCACTTGGAAAAAGGAAGGATCTGTCGCCGGCGCTATCCACAAGAATACAATTTCCTTAGCACCTACCGTACTGCACGACGGATCAATCTTTCACCTTTGGTACATAGATTCTCCCGACCCGAACGGTTTGCCAGCGCTAATGCACCTAAGCTCCTTTGACGGCAAAACATGGAACACTCAAGGAACGACGCCTCTTTCCAAACTACATCTCGAACACTTTGGTCCGGGAACTAGCGGCATAGCGCTGCTGCGTGAGTATGCAGGCGCGTTCGTCGCCTTTAGCCCGCTCTCTGCACCGGGCTTTCGCATTTTGCGTTCGCAACACGGAACCAATTGGGAGGCCGGAGCGGGCGAAAGCCTACTTTTGCCTGAGGGAAAGGCGCCAATGTCCCCAAATTTCATCCGTACCAAAGACGGAATTAGGGCATGGTTTGTGATTAAGACCGAGCGGGGAGTGGAGAGCATCGGCACTGCGTTCCATTCGGGGAGAGTATTGAAATGAGGTTTGCATGTACACTTGTATTCCTTCAACTCCTTTGCGCTTTTCAGCTGGCGCTGGCCGTACCTCCGCAAGGGAAAGTAGAGTGGTACGGATTCAGCGAATGGATAACCGGGAGTCCTCAAAGTTACGGAGAAAGCCGTGTCGATTGGAAGTTTGTAGAAGAGTACGATGAAAGGGGCAATCAGAGGTGGATTGAGCGCAAGCTCGATTGGAGCGCGAAGGGAGAGGCTTGGGCTGATGACCTAATCTATGTGGATGTAGGCGACATGGCTCGGCGTTGGCACGCGCCATATAGCATCTCCTGTTCGGGAGGCGGCCAGTTGGATTACGGAAGCACCATCGACGAGCGCATCGCAGCTAATCAATTGCAACAAGAGCAGCGTCCTCAATGCACAGAGCACTCTCCTCAGAACGCCTTCGGCAAGCCTTACCCTTCAATTTGGGTGGGTCCGCCGAACGTCGGCCCGGTTAACTGGGAGGAGCTCCGCGACAACTGCGCCTGGTCTCAAGAAAGTTATAGTGCATACGGGGACGGGGTCTGGTCGCTACAGCGGGAGAGCATTTTTGCATCGCCTGAGAGTAGCGGTATGCTGAAAGTTGATGCAGATGATTATGCGGCGTTTGTTCCGGAGCTCGCCAACTCAATCGTGCTCACAGCGCATTCACCCACGCCAGCTCTTTTTCGCTTCACCCTAGACGCCAGCGAAACTTCAGCCTTCGCCGGATTCGCTACAAATCAGGACATGAGCGACTCCTTGCTGGAGTGGCCGTTGGCAAAGCCGCATCTAATCGGCAGTTACAACAACTCTAGTCCGGATTTGATCTTTGAACCCCAGGATTACGCGGACAGAGATATCTGGTTAGAACCCAGCTTTGGACAGATCGAAACAAAGAGCGAGTCGACCAGCGTTTCCGTGATTGTAACTGCCATGGATTATGCGGCGGTCGGGAGAATACGCGGGTACGTGAAGGGAAAGTGCGGCGGATGGCAACCGCTTACAGTAAAGGCCGGGAGCTATTCCGGCCAATACCTAGACCTCCCTCGAGACGAAGATCATAATCTCATGTCCGACGCGCTCGAAGATTATCGCAATTTAAAGCCTGATGCGGATGAAGACCAGGAACCCTCAGGTGACGGCACCCCAGGTGACGGCCTTACCGCGTTCGAAGAGTATCGAGGATTCCTAGTCGAGTCACGGCAGGGTTGTAATTCCCCTTACCTAAACCACGTGCGGACTAAACCCACATCGAAGGATCTTTTTGTTGAAGCGGAAAGTGAGAAAGCGCGTCTTGGCGTGGCCTTGTTCGCCCTTGCATCAAATTTGACCACGCATCTCATCTGTGAAAAGCATTATTTCTACGCATCTGAGAGCACTCCCAACTGGCGCATCCGCCACCACGCGCTAAACTTCACTCTGCAAGAGGCAAATCAGCGGAACTGGCAGGGCCAAACCATCTCACAGGCGGAGCCGCAGCATATGATCAAGATCGGTCACCGCACACCGCAGGATACAAGCGGGTTTCTAGGCAAAACGTTTCCCAATTCAAGCGATCCCGAGTGGCCCTACTTTGGGCCTCCTAAGTTCACACAGTACGTCTGGGTAAAATGGGATGAGCCTGATGAAACTGTCGCTTTCACCACAGCGCACGAGCTCGGTCATGCTGTAGGGATCCCGCATCACAGCGATCATTTGGTAGATCGCGCGCTTCAAAACGGACGGCAAAACGTCACTTCACAGCTTAGCTTCTATCAACGGCCTCAGGCACCAACGCCCGAAGACGATACTGCAACTAGCGCATGGGAAGAGCTGCCCGATGCCCTTTTGGTCGATCCAGGTCCGGATTGCGTCAAAGATGATCTGCGTGCCCGCTACCGCGGCGGAGAATTTGTCGGCTGCCTGGCCGGACGAATCGCCAGACAAGGCGGCCAAAACAGCGGAGATGCAGATTGTCCGATGCGCTATATCTGGGGTGACTTTCACGAAGTGCCGGACCATACTGTTTTTTACAAGTGGAACGGATTAGTCACGCGCACTCCTAATGCCGCCGATGGAACAGAAACACGCGTGCATGCCTGGGGCGGACCGGTGCGAAGGTATTTAGAAGAGCTTGAGGGACTAGGTCTAGGAAAATTCTGCTCTGAGAGCAAAGGCACGAAGTTAAATGCCTTCAGCGGGGAGAGGAATCATGCCGGAGATCTTGGACGAGATAAACCCTGCAGCGGACATATAGTGGTCAACGATCTAGTAGTGTCGGGGTTGCCATGAGAAGAAGACTAATATTATTTCTGCTCTCCGCGATCGTGATTCTCTTTATATTCTGGCCTTACCTCATAGGCTTCCCGCGCGGCGAGCCGATTGTGGTAAAGCTGGAAATTGAGGGCAATAGAGAATTTGCTGCTGGTACACCGCTTAGTTTCAATGTTTATCTGAGTAGCGACAAGGCTGCCACTCTTGGTACCGTCTTTAAACCCTGGCATACTTTCATCACACTAAGTGAAGAAGACGGAGATTCCCTCTCGTGGACTATGATCGAACTCGAAAAACCTTACGGGTTTTTCTTCGAAAAGTCAGCGCAGGGGATAAAACAGAAACGGAGTGAGGGAGCAATCGCGCGTTTCGATGGATCTCTAGGCTACTACCACTATCAGCTAACCTTATCCCCGGAAGAGAGTGCAAAACTTTCCGAGGGAAAGCGCGCGATCAAAGCAAGTTTAGAGGCAACACGCTTCCCTTTTTGGGGACGACGCGTATTCTCAGAGTCCGCGCCGCTAAGTATGCGTATCACTAAGAGGGTCGATACACCTGATGCGGAAGTTGTCCTGCAAAATGCTAAGTTTTATTTACGAGCAAAACGATATGCCGAGGCACTAGCCCTTTCGGAAGGGCTAATTAAGCTCTCTCAGAAGCGCGCTGACCCGTACATCGTCCGTGGCGATGCGCTGGTCGGCCTGGGCAATAAGAAGGAGGCTTTGGGGGCTTACCAGCATGCCCTAACTCTCGTTCCACGTGCATACGAGGAGCCTCTTGCCCTTATGCAGCGCATTCAAAGACTTGAGGTTGAATAGGAATCCTATCATAAATTCCCTACGGACTTTTGTCTCTCGCTATATACGCGGGAAAACTTATTCCTACGCCGCCTCCGCCATCTTCTGCTCGCGCCTTGCCTCAATCGAACTCTTTAGCTCCGCAGCTTTTAGCAGCGCTTCAGCAACTTGATTGGCTTGGGCGATCGCCGCATCCGGCTTCTCCTCGATTCGCTCTATCAGCCGCATCCTGCTTGTCGGACCTTCCAGCCTTACACCGTTCCACCATACCTCAATATCTTCACTCTTAACGGAGCGACTATTGATCGTGACAATCACCGGACCAGGGTATTTTCTCTCTGGATTGGTGCGAAGCAGTAAGCGCCTCAAGTATGTATTCCCGCAACCATCGACACCAAACATATCGACCGTCCAGCCCGGTTGCTTACTCAAGGCGTAATCCAATGTCGAAGCTAAACTTCCACCAAATCCTGACAATACCGCTATACTCGCGGCACTTTCCTCGCCTTGTGCAATCGAAGCTCTAACTAAAAGCGAGGAGAGCGCCTTTACAGCCGAGGTCCACTGGAAGGACCCAGCACCTTGTATCGCGCCGGCGGTCTTTCCCCGTACGGAGACTAAGACTTCACCGTTTTCTCTTCGCACTACAGTTTTTGAGAGTTGCGGTATTTCCCCGTGAAACTCTAGCAGTACTTGGCAGCTCATATTCTTATCTCCTTTCTTAAGTCTACTTTCAGCCAGGAAACTCTCCGAAGAGAATTCCTTTATACTCACCCTTTTAAAGGCAGATAGAGATTCAGCCAAACTGCTGTCAAATCCTTCAGAATCTAAAGCCTACTTTCGTAAATTTTGAGAAAATTGGGCCTAGGCTAAGGGGGGTGAGGTACGGTCGAAAGATCTGCCGTTTGGCAAAATTTCACTCGAAATCGGGGATTTTCCCAAGAAATCACCGATTTTCTGAATCAATTGTCAAATTCAGGATATGTATGATTCACTGGTGGTGGATGAAAAAACCCTAGAAAAGTTCGTTACCGGAAAGAGTCTTGCCGCCCTAACGATGCTCCACTTCTGAGTGACATGCTACACGTATTCTGGGCCTCAGCTCTACCCGAGCGACTTCTCACTTTTATACGAGGTGCATGTTTTCAGTTCTCAGGTTGTATGTTGAGGCGTTCCGCTCAAGACTTCTGGCCGTCGCTTTTAAGTCCCCGTTAGTATAAGTCGCCTTCTTATTGTCACTTCAATACCTAGCATGACTACGCCTATCCAAGGTGTTCGGATTAGGTATTAAATCTACCAAATTTTATCTCAATTCTCCTGCGGAGCCAGGGCTTGTGGCATCCGTTTTAATCTCAGTGCAGGGCTTCTCCGCATTGTAATCATCGCTTGTGCCGGGGCAATTCACGAAATATTTGCACGTACGCGCCTTACAACCACCTGTTGCTGAATCGGTGTGTTCACATTGCGACGGGTTTCCCTGGGAATCTACCACACCGAGAAAACTTGCGGTGCACCCTGTAACAGTTGGTGGGGCGTTACACCCACACACACCCTTGCCCGCGGTATCAAACGGGACCAACTCTCCGGTATCAATGTCAACGCAACCCGAAGGCTCCGTTTGCACTATGGGAACCGCATACGTGGGATCGATCAAGCATTCTAAAGCCAATATCGCAATAAAAACCGACAAGAGAACCTTATTTACCATAAAAACTCCTCAAGCTTATAAAAACCAGATTGCGATCACGAAATTCACTCAAAAAATCGAGATCCGCGTCGATCGCATAGTTGAGTTATTGTCGCGCTGAGCTCGGAGGTAACATTGTTTCTGTGAAATTTACACATATGTGGCTTAGCTTTAGAATATACTATAGTTTCAATTAGTTAGCCATTAAAACCCTTGGGTACCGGGCAGTGGTGGGGTAATTGACCCTCTGTGAAAATTGCACATAGAACCTAAATTTTTTTGCATAGCCAGCCGATGTTATATCTGAGATAGTTAAAGCTGATTAAACAGGCTGAAAAGCGGAGATAGGAACAGTTGCAAAACGCGCTGACAAAAGCACTTCAATTGATGCTAAAGCCGTTCGTGCGCTTTTGTTTACGCAAATCGATTGGGCTTCAAGAGGTTGTCGAAGCATTAAAGATCGTATTCATTGAAGTTGCCGTCGAGGAAATCAAAACTGCTGGCGAGAAGGTTAATATGAGTCGGCTCAGCACTTTTACTGGAGTGCACCGTCGCGATGTCTTTCGAATCTACAAGGAAGGGGAGATAAAGGATGGGTCCCCGCGATTTGTTAGTAAGGTAATCGGTCTGTGGCGTCGCAATAAGCGCTTTTGCTCATCCAGTGGACGACCCAGGGTATTAGGTATCGAGGGAAGCGATTGTGAATTCAATAAACTTGTCGAAAGTGTAAGCAGAGATCTGCACCCCAGCAGTGTTTTATTTGCCTTACAGCAAAGTGATTCGGTGCAATTGACTCCTAATGGGGTCAAACTTAAGGCCGCAACGTATGAACCGAGGAAAGACACACAGGCTATTCTACAGATGCTCTCTAGAGATATTGAAAAATTGATTCAGGCTGTTTTGGATAATATTGAATCAAAGTCAGCGATCGTTCCGAATTTTCACGCTTATACATTTTTCGATAATATCGGGCAGGAAGATCTTCCTAAAATTCGACAATGGTTGATTCAAAACTGTGCTCGCTTTCATAAACGAGTTGAGACTTACTTAGCCAGATTCGATCTGGACTTTCATCCACGCGCAGATCGCAAAGGAGGGTATAGCGTGGGTTACGGTAGTTTTACCTCAACTCCGACCGAGAAATCCGAGAGCTAGAAGCTATCTAAGAAATCAGGAGGACGGTGCATTGGCGTTGTGTCCAGATGGTGGAATTAAACCAGGCAACGGGTTGTCTGTCGGAAATGGTGTAGGGGCATTTCCGCTCGGTATATTTGGAGCGCTGCCTGTGGAGTTCCCTGCTCCAGCCGGTGAGTGTCCAAGTCCTTCTTGTGTCGGGGTAGAGGTTGGTGTTGGAGAGTCTGCAGGGACCGGGACACTTGGAGTGGGGGTATCGTTCGCTTGAGGTGTTGGCGATGACCCATTTGGACTGCCGTTTCCTGGCGGTGATTTAGTATCGGAGCTAGACCCATCTGCGGCCGGATCAAGGCTGCTGCTTTGGTCAGTTGAGTTCACTTCTATACCAAAAGGTTCTTCTATGGTGATAATTTTTGACTGTTCGTCAACTTTTAAGTTGAAGGTGAGTTCACTCACCGCATCGGGCACGACACCAAGATTAAAATGCTCTGAGATCTGGGTGCGATCTACTACTATTAGCCGCAGCGGGCCAAAAATAGGAGCCGGGCCGGTAGCTTCCCCATTTTCGTCAGTTAAGAAATCTGTGCGCGCTGCAAGATCAGATTGTACTGAGACTGCAACATTTGAACGCAAAACCTGTTTCTCATCTCGGGCGATAAAATGAAACTTAACCAAACGACCAGTTTGGCTTCCTTCGGTTGCACCACCGCAGCCGCCAATCAGTAGAGCGAGGATGCACAATATAATTCCCTTGGATCTATTCATCGAAGATCGCAGATCAAAGATACAAAAAGGCCAATCGAGCACTATTAATGTTATCGGCTACATCGCTTAAAAAGTACGCTGTGATCTGGATACAATTTCTGTTTAGAATATAAATCTGATAAGCTCCCAACTAACCCAAATTCTTGGCTTTTTCACCTAGGGCGCCGCTGTCATGAGGCAAGTCAATAGAGGAAAACATTCCTAGTAAGCGGCAGCGATAAACCGGTTAGATCTCATTGAGTTAACCCTAGCCCGACATCGCTTTTATGGCGGAATATGAGAGCCGATGGCAAACAACCTGTCATTCGTGGTCATTTCTAACCGCTAGAACGCCACAAGATGCTTATCTGTTCAAGCAAAAGTGCTACGCCCCAAATTACTTGCATGAAAAGATTGCTCATCTACAGCGGGGCTCGCGAGGTCGTAGCCAAACTATCGGTTTGCAAAGGAGATGCTCCTAATATTCCGCCATGTGTAGGCAGTTAAGCTGCTACAGCAGATTCAACTAGAGGATCTCCATATTCCACTCCCTTACGAAGTACAGCTCTAGCGGGACCGATGAGCTTTCGAGCTACCTCCACAGTAGCTCCTTTCGCTCCGATTCGTACGGTTAGTCGTCAGTAAAATGCCCTAAGGGAGAGATCCTTTCGGATCGCCATCCAGGCTGCCTCAAACAATATCTTCCTTATCCAAGTATATGACCGCGTCTGATACCTTCTCCGATTGAGTACTCCGATGGGGGAAGACCCACAAACCGAAAGAGTGCTTTCTCGCCTCTAAATTGGGACATATCGCCAGGTCCATTCGCCAGGGCGGACCAGCATAGGATCAGAGATCCTATGATTATGAATTTTTACGACCTCAAAAACCTCATTAAGTACCAAAGCCTAGTGATCCAAGCACTTGCAGCAGTTAATAACTCTCCCTTACTGGCCGCAAAAGATGCTTGAGGCCGTACCGCCAAACTGTGGAACTATAAAATACGCACGCGGAAACCCAGCTGCATCACACACCTGCTTAATCGCGACAATCGGTTCTGTGGGAGAGCGTTGCCCGTCATTGTCGGCGTCATCAAAATAATTCTCAGCGGCGACCTGACCAGGCCCTGGACAAAGTGTCCCGGTAATTGGACCAGCGGGTTCCCGTCCGTATACTGCCTTTATCTGCTGTGAGGCAACTCCCCGGACCAGAACTCCGAATTTTCGTCCTGAACGTATATTAACGACGTCAAATAAATTTAGATAAAGAGGGTTAGAACAGATGAAACCAGAGGGAGTTTGGTCTGTTCGGGTTAGCGTATAGTCTTGCTGGATTCGGAATCCGCTACCAGCCTGTGCTTCGGCGGGTTTCGGACAAAGGTACGGCGTAAACACCAGCGACAGAAGAAGTAAGGTAACCACTCCCTTATTTAACCTATGTATCAACATTTCAGAACCTCTCTGTAAAAAAGCCGTAGCTCATAATCACATACACGTTATGCGAATTAGGCCAGTGGA
>CAZJXY010000009.1:0-21595 GCA_964549925.1 uncultured Bdellovibrionales bacterium
TGAAGGCGTTATCTCCGAACAGCTAAGAGACGCTGCGTTACCATTGGAACTACCCTTTAGAAGCAAGTACGATGAGGAGCTCTCCTATTCTTTTCTGCAGCGTAAAGCAGCCAATTCAATTCGAACCTGGCTGCTTGGAGTGCTAGGACTAAAGCAGCTGTATGAATTAGATCGCTTGGATCTAAGTTTGAAGAGCACCTTGGACTATCAGACTCAGTCGAAAGTCGGAGACCTGCTGGTTAAAATGTCCGATAAGAAGTTCCTGAGCGAGAACGGATTTATCGGACACCGTCTTCTGGACGCGGATCTAGACCTTAGTAAAGTAACTTACAGCGTGACCTTATTCGAACGGTCTGATCGGGGTAATTTGTTAAGGGTGCAGACCGATAACCTAAACCAGCCGTTTAACATCAATGAAGGTGTTAAGTTGGATCTTGGGTCAACCGCCAAGCTGCGAACTCTGATACACTACCTGGAATTGGTTGAAAAAGAATTTATTGCACTTTCGGCGAGTGGCACCGATGCCGGGAGAGAGATTCACCCACTGGATAAAATTGCACTTTGGGTGAGAGATTTTAAGAAATCTAATCCCGAGGCAACGCTAAAGGGGATCCTCCAGGCTGCTCTGCTGAGGCAGTATTCAGCCAATCCTGCAGAAGTATTCTTCACTGGGGGCGGGCAGCACACCTTCGAGAATTTTAAGCGTGAAGATGACGGCAAAGTTCTGACTATTGCCGAGGGAATGAGGTTCTCAGTGAACCTTGTGTTCATCCGATTGATGCGAGACATCGTCAATCATCATATTTATTCTAATCCACATTCAATGTTGGCTACCGCTTCATCCAGAAAGGATCCGAAAAGGAAGGAATATCTAGCCAGATTTGCTGAGATGGAGGGGCGGATTTTCTTAAGGCGCTTTTTTAAAAAATATAACGGTAAATCGGAGGATGAAATTTGGGACCTAGTGTTTGAGAAAGTTAGAAGGACTCCCCAACGGATCGCAGCAGTTTTTAGATCCGTTGATCCGTCTGCCTCACTCAAGGGGTATATCGGAGTGTTAAAGAAGTTTTTGCCTGAGAGTAAGGTAACTGAACAGGAGGCCGAGCGGTACTTTAACGCACAAAAAGGAGCCCTCGGATCTTTACTTGATCGCGGCTATGTTGCACGAATTCACCCACTTGAACTTTGGGTCGCATCGTATTTAAGAACCAATCCAGGTTCGTCCTTTCCGGACTTGGACCGAGCGGCAAGTGACGCTAAACAAGAAGTCTACCGCTGGCTATTTGAATCCGCAGGCAAGGGCGCTCAAGACACAAGAATCAGAATCGTGCTTGAAACGGAAGCTTTCTCTGAGATTCATCGGGCCTGGAGAAGAGTTGGGTATCCATTTAGCTTTCTTACTCCCTCGTATGCGACCTCGATTGGTAGCTCCGCCGATCGGCCGTCGGCCTTGGCCGAACTTATGGGAATTTTGGTGAATCAGGGTGTTAAGTTACCGTCAATTAGAGTGCAAGAGTTAAACTTTGCCGCGGGAACACCATTTGAAACGAATTTTCGAATAAAAGCAGCAGAGCCAAGGCAGGTTCTTTCAAAAGAGCTTACGGAGGTTGTGCGTGGAGTACTGGCCGATATCGTTCAACATGGCACAGCGCAAAGAGTAGATAAGGTTTATAGAGATGAAAAAGGTGAAGCACTGATCGTCGGCGGGAAGACCGGTACCGGTGATCAGCGTTTCGAAGTTTATGGTGCCGGTGGAAAACTGGTAGAGTCGCGTGCAGTAAATCGTACCGCAACCTTTGTTTTCTACTTAGGCGATCTTTTCTTTGGAACGATCGTTGCATATGTTCCCGGGCGTGACGCTGATAAGTATGAGTTCACAAGCGGTCTGGTTGTGCAGCTGCTTAAGGTTTTGCATCCGATCTTTGAGCCGTTGTTGCAGAGAAAAATGAGTGAGATCAAAACAGGAGATGATCCGTGAACGATAATCCGGAAACTCGGCAGAGGGAACCATGTTGTCTATTTGATGGCAGTCACTCACAGCTTTAGAACAAACTTTAGCCCTTGTCCCGATGGAGATACGCTTCCAGGCTGTACCTCCCTACCTTGTGATTAAGTAAATGAAAGCATACTCCAAGCAAACACAAGTTTTTAAACAGGTTTGTTCTCTGTAGGATATCCCACAGCCAGAGGTGCTCAGGGGATAACCAAGCTGGGTGACTAATTACACCCGGGAGGTGCACCATCACCGTGACCACTACTAAAAATAGAGCGAGACACACGGACGCCAGCTGAACTCTCCAGCCGATCAAAATCATCCATCCCCAGGCCGAAAGCCAAATCCCACATGCAAGCGAAGCTAACCGTGGGTAAGGAACCCATTCTGGCATAAGCTTCTGAATCAAAGAGTCTGACAGGATATGCTCAGCTCCCAAGCCCACGAAGATCAGACAAAATAATCCGCGAAAAATTAAATCCGAAATGTCTGGGTCTATTCGAGTCAGTTGATGTATTACTTTCCCCATGTTTTTATCCCTGGAAGATTCCTGAATAACATCCAGTGATATAGTCGTCGAGGGAGAACTCGTCGAAACCATGAAAAGAAATGAGCGTCGGCCGAAACCGGAAGACGCAGCGGGGGATTCGGATTGTCAATCAAGTTGATTACGGTCTGAGCTACTTTTTCAGGAGTTGATATAGCATTGCTCATTAGCTTTCCGATAAACTGCTCCATGTTTGAGTAGTAATTGTGGTAGGCATCGCGTGTATCTTCCTTGGCTCTAGCGGCCTCAGTTGACCAGATCACTCGTTGATATGAAGTAGAACGCACGAATCCAGGTTGAACAAGAGTTACGTTTACGTTCCACGGTTTTAGCTCGTACCATAAGGCCTCCATCGCACCTTCAAGTGCGAATTTAGAGGCGCTATAGGCCCCCATAGTCGGCATGGCCATCATCCCACCAACTGAGGAAACGTTGATTATCTTTCCTGAACGACTGGAACGCATCTCTGGAATTACTCTGCGTATTAATCTTATCGGAGCATGAAAATTCACGGCCATTTGATGGAGCAGTTCATCCTCTGCTAGATGCTCGATTACAGAGCGGTAACTTACGGCAGCGTTATTTATTAAGACGTCGATTTTTCCCCAGCGCTCTCGAATTTCGGAGAAGAGCGGCTCCTCATCTTCCGGCCTGGTAAGGTCGAGCGGCCGAATTAGGAAACGTTCGTTATCTTGGAATCCGGCTTTACTCAATTCAGTCAGGGAGTTCGCCCTACCGGTTGCGACAACCTTATGTTTGCCCTCCCAAAGTAAACGGGCGGTCACTAGTCCAATACCAGAGGTTACACCAGTTATTAGTATAACTTTAGGACTCATCTAGGACTCGATTAAACTTAAAGCCAAATCTTGATGTCGCTAGGTTAAGGCAGTGCAGCTCAATTCGCAATCCGATCTTCAGTCCTGATCACGGCCAGTACTAATACGATAACTTGAGCCAGGGTTGCTAAAGATAAGGCAATCATTGTGACTTCAATCCCCGTTAATCTCGCAAAGTGCACCCCAAGCGTTAGCGCGCCGCATAGCGCAGCCAAGTTGGCGATCATCCCCAGAGAAACACTCTTGGTTTTTTTTCGCTGCACTAACGTACCTTGAAAATAGGCGCGACTTGGTGCCAAGCCGATCGCTGGAAGTGAAAATAGAAGGGCCGATAATGAAAGCTGAAGTAGAGTCGGGTCGAGCCCAATTACCTTAGTAACCCAAACTTCCCCGACCAGCGAAAAGCTAAAGATTAACGTTAGAAGGGTTGATCCGAGGGCGATCGCCCAGGCTAATTTAGAAAGGGTCGCCGCAGCGTTGGGACGTGCACGGTTTGCGATAACAACTTCAGTCAGCGCAATTGCAAAGCTCTTTAAGATAAAACTTATTCCGCCTACAACTGGCCAAACTGCCAATGAGCTGACTGGATTCTCCATTCGGCTAATTGCGGCGCTACAAATCGGTTGCGCTGCAAAGTCTAAAAATGCGGTAAATACCAGAGGTAGGTAAAAGCTAGAAAAGCTCCGGTAGGTCAACTCCGGTGATACCGGCTCGGTCGAACGTAGCTGCGGCAGAACCGATTTCACCTTTTGCGCTATAAAAATTGCTTCGACCGTTACCCCCATCGAAAGACACAACGCTCCCAAGGCAACACCCGAATGAAAATTAAAGAATACCCCAAGCGAAACTACTATAAAAATTGTAAGAATTCTAAGCAGTGTGCCGTAACCTATTAGTTTCGACTTTCCCTCGCGAATCAAGATGCCTTGATTGAAGCGCCGATGGGCAATCACGAAGCTCCAGGGGATAACTATTGCCATGGCCACCCGTGTTCGCTCGATCAGCTCTTCTGGGACCCCGAGGATATCCCTAGTGATTAGATCATAGAGTGGGGTGAAGGCCACAAGGATGTGAATCAGGGTCAGAAAGCCCCCCAGGAGGTACATCACTCTTCTAATTTTTTGATAAGAGTTCCAATCTCTGGAAAGAGCGGTAGATGCAGAAAGAAGCATTATAATTGGACTTTCAATGATATAGGCGATTGGAATAACAATTCCGGAGAGCGCCCCGAGATTAAGCTTTGCCTCAGGCAGGCGTGCTACGCCGGAGGTAATTATTGGCATCTCAAGTGCCATGGCACACCAGCTCATCCAGAGCGGGAACCAGATAACGAGTGCTTCGTTGAAGTGCAGGGGCTCTTTACTTTTCGACATGTCTGTAGAACTATCTACCGATTGCAAGAGGATAGGATGGTTATGTCAAACCGTACAGTTAAATGTTTGAAATTTGGGAAAGAGATGCCAGGACTTGAGAAGCCCCCTTTCCCCGGAGAGCTTGGCAAGAAAATTTTTGAAAACATATCGGCTAATGCTTGGGAGATGTGGAAGAACGATATGCAGATGAAGGTATTAAACGAATACCGTCTCAATATGGCCGATCCTAAAGACTACCAAGCGATGCTAGAGCAGATGCAGCTCTTTTTGAACTTGAAGGAAGGAAAAAGTGCTGAAGTTGAGAATGCCACACGCGGGCGTGGTAACTAGCGGTTTGATAGTTTCTAAATGAGCTTATTTCTCTGCTTTAAGCTCTAGAAGCATGGCCTTAGCATCCAAAGGATATTCTGGACCAAACTGTTCTATTTGACGATCGATTATCTCGTGTAGTTCACTAACTTCTTGTGCGGTTAAAGAATACCTAATATCGGGCTCGCCCTTAGAATAAATTGATAATGTGTAGTTTTCTCCGGCGCGCTCTTTTTGAACCACAACTAATGGGAACCCCCCTGGGATTTTGGCGCAGTCAGAGAATGTTGAGATAACATTCGACAAATACCCCCAAGATCCGGGTGGAAGCGGATAACGCCGTGGGGGAGAGATAGTTTGATCCTCAAGACACCAGCCATCCCGAACACCGAGCTTCGATCCGAGCTCATGCAGCGTCGCATGAGCCGCGTTGGTCAATTTGTGAAGCGGATCCATATCTCGGTAGGTTATAGGAAATTGACTTGCTAACCAAATCCTAGCGCATGATTAAAATCATGCTTCTCCACAGAACGACCGTTCCTCGAAAATAGGGCCGTATTACGGCGCTTTTATCGATTCTTAATTGCCAGCTAACAAAAATTCCTTTGTTAAATTGCTTTAAGTGAGTTAAACTTGCCCCAAGGTGGTACTGCAGCAGCTCTCAAAGGTTTGCCGCAAATCCAAATCGTAGGCACCTTTGAGAATAGCTGTAGTTTAACACCGCCGAGTTGTTGTGGTCGGCGTCATTTTGGAGGCGCTTATGAAGCCACAGCCTAAAAAGGCGCTTTACCGTAGCGTAAAGTGCGATGTTCCTTCCAGTTGCAGCAGTCACGGGCAACGTAATATTTATACCGTTGATTCGTATAAGAACGGTATTGAGATTGGACGAGCAGTCGTTGACCAGTCAGATGTACTTCACGATTTACGATCCGATCTGCATCTCTCTTTGCCTCATAGTTCGAGGCCGGTAACTCCTAGGACAAGGCATGTGATAGGGGACGGTACCCCCTTTGATCAGCTGGAAAGACGACTTAAGGGAATCTCTGACCGAGGTGATCTGAGTTCGTCTTGGTTTTACTTTGGCGTTGCTTCGGATCCTTTTCATCCATTCGAAGGGAAATTTGACGCTACCATAAAATTTTTAAAAATATTCCAACGCTATGTCCCAGGGATGCTCTTTCTTCAGACCAGATCCCCGTTAGTAGTGTTGGCACTTTCGATGTTGCAAAATCTCGGGAAGCATGTGGTCGTTACCATTGCCTTAGAGACTATGCGTGAAGATGTGGTCTCTCGCTATACCCCCGGACTCCCCTCTGTAAGGGAAAGAGTTAGGGCGGCATCAGCATTGAAAAACTTTGGTGTAGAGGTCGCGTTTCAAGTTGCTCCTCTACTTCCCTACGGGTCGCGAAGACATGATGCGCAAGAATTTGCCGAATTGCTCTGTCGTTACTCCGATTGGATCTATATCAAACCAATCAATGATAAACCGGTTAAAGCTAGCGAGAAGCGAAGTGGAAATCTTGTGGTGCAAAGTTTGAGCTTCGAAAAGAAAGACGAGTGGTTAAAGCCCGATGCTGCAAACCCACTGGTCGAGGAGGTATTAAAAATAGCCCCGCATAAGCTTAGCCCACCAAGATCAGACCAGGGCACTGTGCGGCAGATGAGCTTTTTTGTCGCCTAGTCTTAGACAACTGGACTTATATTTTGGGATCGATTAATTTCATACTTACCTAACGGTGAAGTAAGTATGTTTGAAGTTAAAAACCCCCTCGCTCCGATTGCCCTCTCGATAGTTTGTTTTGGCGCGCTAAGTTGTAGCGAGAAAAATAGTGCCGCCGTGAACGCTCCAAGCGAAGCTACGAGTAAGCCCGAAACTCCGATTAAACCAGTTGAAAGGAAAGCAGTGGAAGTTCCGATCGAGCTTTTAGAGCAGAGTAAGTTTTTTGCGCGTAAGGAGGAGTTTGAAAAGTTAGTCGGGCCAACTATGGCTCTGCATAATTCATTGGTTAAACTCCACATGGCGCTATTTAAGACCGAGCCCGGAGATACTGTGCCGGAAGTCGATTGTGTAACTCCATTGGAACTTTTTATCGACCGGTATCGTCCGTTGTCCGGCTCGCTTGATGGGAGAGAATTGCATCCGTTTCACGGTGCAAAGAAAGGAGAGACGGTAAAAATTCATGCGCTTTCGAATGCCGAGGCGTTTAAGTCTATGTTAGATTCACTGGGCAGCGGCGCGACGGATCTAAAGGCCCCACTGGAAACCTTAATCAGGGAACTTAGGCTATTAGTAGATTGCACTACTGGGAAGTACGGCTAAAACCGCGAATTAATTCTATCTGACCAAGCATGACTGCAGCAGCGACTTCAACTCTAAGCTGTCTTGGTCCAAGGCTAACCGCTTCAAACCCTAAGTTCTTGAATTGTTCCCGCTCAAAATCATTCCAACCAGATTCAGGTCCAATTGCCAGAATAGCTGGCTGCGCTCTATCAATTTTGACTGATCCGATTGTTAGATTCGGCCGAGCCTTCGTATCAGCAATAATACCTACGGCGTTAGCGAGCTTAGAAGCTGGAATTATCTCTTCAATGAACGGCTTAAAGCGTGGGTGAATATAAACTTCAGGTGCCTTTGTTGAACAAGCCTGTTCGAGTCCTTTAATAAGCTCCTCTTGAATTAGATCCTTTTCTAAACTTTTTGAGATGAGATAACTTTTTTCGGTACCTTCTGTGCGGACAAAATGGAGTTTTTCAACTCCCATCATCGCCGATAGCGCTAAAATCTTCTTAACTGTTTGTGGACGCGGAACGGAGACAATTAGCTCGATACGCGGAGCGCTAATTTGCCTTTCGGATAGTTGTAAGCTCAAAAGTACCACTCCGTCTTCTGAGCTAAGTATCTCGGCGTGACCGGAAGCCTCGTTCCAGATCCCACATCGCACTACGGCGCCCACGGGTAAGGCGTGAGTATCTCGAAAGTACTGGGCTCTCTTTCCTGAGAGGCGCGCTTCATTCGGTGAGAGAAGCTCTTCTTTAAGAATCAGAATCGAATTCATTGCTTTAAAAAGTACCAGTATTTCAGGTTGTTATCTACAGAGCGCAACCCATTGGCTCGCGACTCTTAGGTTAAGTTATGGGGCTAAACCCCCGATATTATGGGTATATCACGATTGTTTTTTAGGGGCCGAGTTGGAGCAAGAAGAAACCTGCATTAAAACTCTAATCATTGAGAGCGCTGAAGTGCTGGCTTCTAATATTATCAAGGAGCTTCAAGGGCGCCTCCCAGTTGGAGAGTGTGATTTTAGTCCCACTCTATTTAAGGGGGTAAAGTCTCTCTTAGAGGAAGCCTATGACCTTTGCCTTATCTCGGACGCGTTTCCGCTTCCAGAATTAGAAGTTTTCTTTCGGGATGTGACGGGCAGCGTTCAATCCAAAGGTTGTGTCTTTGTCCTAGTAAAGGACAAACTCGCCAAAGAATTTGATCGGAGCTCTTTGGCAGAGTTTGGGTTTCAAACGGTAGTAACAAGAAATTTGGCTAACGCTGATATTGAGGTCATCACTAAGCTTTTGGCAGGGAAACTTCATGCCTGCGAGGTAAAGCGCAGAGTAATAGATGTGGACAAAGCTTTGCAGATAGCATTCAAAGAAATAGATGCGATGGCAGCTGATATCAAACGCGGTGCAAAGCGAGATATCAATACTCTCTCAATGGACTTTATCAACTTACAAGCGGATTTCGACCAGGAAATTTTGGATGAGTATCTCACTAAACTAGTGGAAAAGACGGAGGGTGCTGAGACTCCAGTTTTGAATACGAAGTTAGAAATCCCCGCCCAGATCCTTGCCCGCAATCTTCCTAAACTATCAAAAGACACCTACACAGGCGCGAGCCGGCGTGTTTGGAAGGTCTTGGTGGACATGCACGGCCAGAATACTCCGAAGAAATCAAAACAGGTGAAGGGCGCCGAAGCGCCGCAAGGGGAGGACCCCAGTTCTGCGGCCGTACCTACGGAAGCAAAAGCCTCGGAGAATCCGAAAGAGTAAAGTAAGTAGTTGTGCGTATCTAAACTGGCAAAATGAACGGGAGAGCCGACCACTAGCTTTCAAGGATAGGTTCAAAATCTTGAACAACCACGTAAAGATTGCATAAGGAAACATTTCAGACGAATCGAACCCTCTTGAAGATTTTATACTTTATTGGCTAGAATCCTGAACATTCAGTGGAGGGCTTATGGCTAACTGTCGGTTGGTTAATTCGATTGCTGTTTCTGCTATTTTTCTAACTACTTTTCTCGTGTTCTGTCCGATAGACGGTTTCGCGGCGGATTCGTTGATTGAAGGGGTTGATGGCGACATTGGACTAATGCTTTACGCTACCGGGTTAACTTATCCAGTCGGGATCGCCAATGCTAATGATGGCACAAACAGACTGTTCGTGGTTGAGCAGCGCGGGAAGATTAAGATCATCGAAGATGGAGTAGTTCGCCCGACTCCATTTTTAAATATCTCCAAGCTGCTGCCCGAAGGAGAGTTCATCGCCACGCATTATGAAACCGGATTACTCTCGATGGTATTTCACCCGCAATATAGCTCCAATGGGATCTTTTTTATCTGGTATACGGACACAGAGAACCGAATTAGGCTGGCGAAATACCATGTCTCCGATAATGATCCTAACGTTGCAGATCGAGACTCACGTCAAATAATTCTTACCATCCCGCACCCGGATGAGTACAACCACTACGGGGGAGGTATGTGTTTTGGAAATGACGGATACCTTTATATCGGCTCATCAGATGGCGGAGGGGTAGGGGATCCTCATGGAAATGGCCAAGACAAGGGAACATTAAAGGGAAAGATTTTGAGGATCGATGTGGATAATCAGAGTGGGCATAGGAAATACGCTATTCCAAGCGACAATCCTTTCGTCGGGCACTCAGGGAAAGACGAAATCTTTGCCTACGGCTTTAGAAATCCGTGGCGAATATTTTGTGATAACGTAGATGATCGACTATTTGTTGGAGATGTCGGCCAGTATCTACGGGAAGAGATCGATATGCTTGAGCTCCCGGATGACGCCGGTAAAAACTATGGTTGGAACGTAATGGAAGGATCAGTATGTTTCGATCGAACTAAGCCGTTGACTCCGAAAGTAAGTTGCAATGAACATGGGAAAGAGCTTCCAATAAGAGAGTATAACCGTCTTGAGTTTGGAGCATTTAAGTACACGACTACTGCGGTGATCCTTGGTGGAATGTATCGGGGGACGATTACTGCGATTCAGGATCGACTGATTTACGCTGATTTTCAAAATGGGATCATCGATAGAATGCATGAAAACGACGATGGAAGTTGGTCGCATCATCGTATCTTTAATCATCTTTTAACCAATCATGGACTTGTGATGACATCCTTTGGATTCGATGAGAGTGGAGAACTCTATCTCACCGATTATCACAAGAAAGGGCATATCTATAAATTTGTAGAGTTAAATTAATTATGCAGGTCGCAGTTTAGAGGATTTGGCTAATCTGCGCCGAGTCCTCGTTTATCGGGTATTAACCGCCGAAGGCTTAATCATTATGCGAGTAAGGCTTAAGTTATGTTTGCCAAACCAATACACTCGAGGAGATACCCTTCTTGCCGCAGTAAATTCGCATTCGAGCGAAGTCTCACCATCACTTGGATTAGAAGAGCTAGTAATTAAATCTTTCTGACAGTTACTGCCGAACTCAAAGCGTGCGGCAGCGGTCGAATTCCCCTGATTTTCGCCGGAGAGTGAATATCTAAACCGGATTTCATATCTCCCTGGTCCGATCTTTACTCCGTGACTGAAGAATAAATATCCATTTTTATCTCGACCGGGATTTGCCACCGCCTCAAGTTTTTGCGTCACAGAATTTTTTACCATCATCCCGGTATTATTATCGCCTGAACCAAGGTCAAATTCATACCCAGCGGATATATCAACTAACGGCACATCATAGATCCAAAGTAACTCTGTCCCGTGAACCTCAAACGTAAATAGTGGCTTTTGGGATTGAGCTAACTGCCATTCCGCGCTTGGCTCATTCTTAATCGTCTTAAAGCGCAGCAAGTAATCAGCGCTCTCAGGTCGAAAGTACCCGAAGATAAAGTTGTTCTTCTCCTCAGGATGTCGTCTTCTCAATGTATACTCAAGCGTGGTGCGATCACCAAAAGTCGTTACCAATGTTTGACCAGCATCACTCGTCGAACTGCTTACGAGGTAATCAATCGCTTCGTTTTGCCCGGTAAGTGGCAAAGAGTAACCGCGTTCAAGTGCTCCCCGCACTCCGCCGGTGAGGTCGTTAAAGTACATGTCGTAATACGGATAAAATGGAAGGATTGAGTAGAGCTGCAGCGCCCCAATTGATAGCACAACGAATCCGCCGACATTAGGCTTATCGAGAGTGGCCTTACCACCTGCTATCCGAAAAACAGCAGCGAGGCCTGAATAAAGCCCAAGCGCAATCAACATATACAATGGAGCGATAACCGGCAGCGCATATCTTAAGGTCTGCTTTGAAGAGATATTTAAAAGCAAGATCCATATCGTTGGAATCAATAATAAAGTTAGAGCGGTTACTCTATCTACGCCTGAACTACTCCTAAATAAATTTCTTAGGGCGACCAAAATTCCGAGAAGTAGTCCCAGTAAAAGAAGGGGGTTAAAGTGAGAAAATAATACGTCGAGGTACCCCCACTTAAGGCGATCTACCACATATCCGAACGCTTGATGTCTTTCCCCTGAGAGTCCTACCGCCCAGGTCCAATACCGTATCATATTCTCATAAATTTGAGGGAAAGCTACATAGGTGCTCAAAAAGAAGGAGAGTGCTAGGAGCAAAATTCCAAGATGGTAAGAGAATCTTCGGCTGGCGACGTTCTTTCCCCTCTTCCAAAGAAGATAGCCGAATAAAAACATTACTATGGTCAGAGCAACAACAACTATTCCGTAATTTGTCTGCCAGGCTAGGCCATTTCTATAGACCATTGTGGCAAGTTTACTTCTAACCTTCAGCTGATAAATGAAGGCGCTGTAGTGATACCAATACCTAGTCCAAAGCGAGATCATTAAAATTTGACCGACGCTAAGGACTAAGAGATCACTCCAGGCAAAGACACCATCTTTCTTTCCCGAAGAGAGATTCAGCCTCTCCATGAATAGTCGAACTAGGAGCAACGCTGGAATTAGCGCGACTGATGTCGGTTTTACAAGGATGCACAGCCCCCAAAATAATCCCGAGATGACCTTCCATCCCAAGGAAGCTCTCCGCACTGCCTGAATGTAACTAAGAACGCAGAGCGTGACTAATAGTGACAACGTCGCATCAACATGGGCTAAACGCGATGAACCGATCATCATTGGATCTAGCGCAAGCAGCAGCGCGCCAAGAAAAGCCACCATGGTTCCCAGAATTGGAGAGAGACTTAAGAATACAATCGGGACCAATAGCGCGGAGGCTGTTGTCAGTGTGATTCTAGAGATCGAAAGTTCATCAAAGTAGAGCGCGTCTCCAGGTTTGATATCGAAGGTATGCTGCATCTTTTTGTTTAGCACTTGGGCGACTACCATCAGCAGAGTGGGAGGCAGTCCGGGGTGGCCCAGGCGACTGGTGCTATCTAACGGGTCGGTCTTTAACTTATAGATTACCCGTTCAGCACGATCGATCCAGTTTCGCTCATCGGGTTGAGGCGCTGGTTCTACGATTCCAAATAGCCTAACCGCTAAGGATAAAACTAGCAGAAGAAAGCCAAGAGTAATCTGATTTTTGGCTCTCATTTACCTTCCGCAGTCTCTAATTTTAGGTCCATCTATTCTTGCTTTTTCTGATTCGATGCTGAGCAACAGAAATGTTAAGGTCTAGTCGTCCTGCTCTACTTCCTTTCCCGCCTTAATATCCAAGATTAGCTCCTTAGGAAGCAACCCCTGTTTAGCTAATAGAAGATAAAGCGCATCGCTCGCGATTCGGTGAGCTATCTCATTTGGACGAAGGTCCTCCCCAGGGATAAGTTGCAGATCTCTGGGGTTTAGCCCCTTAAATCTTACGAATAGGTCAATGAAGGGAGTCCGCGAGCGCTTTATTACATGCCGTAATTGGTTGTGTAAGGCGCTAAATGGATTCTGTTGATCGAATTGGCGATCAATGAAGGGAAAAATCAGAACAACTAGCGGCACATTACTCTCTTTGGCGCTCCTTGTAATCGAAGAAATGTTACTGACGAATCGATCAAAAATATCTCGATTTGAGAACGCGTCTACAAATTGTTGTGTCCACTCTCTATCGGCTAGTGTGCGCGCTACTCGTCGAAGGAAGAAGGCAAGACTCTTCCAGTGCTTTAATATTGGATGTGCACTGAAATGCCAGATCCGATAGTATATCGACTTGACGAATTTATTATCTGCCTCTGGATACAAATCTCGAGGTGTGATTTGCAATATCGCAAGATTGGGCCGATCTGACTCTAACACCTGCCCTATGCGGTCGGGATCCAATAACCCTTGGTCGGTATGACTATCGTAAGCTAAGACTTGAGATTTAGCGCCCTGCTCGTTTAAATTGAATATTGTTTGCAGACGTCCCGGGAAAGAATCGAAGGAATGCATCTCAGTCCCCAAACTGATGGAGTCGCCTAGCACAGCAACTTTAAACAGCGGAGTGTTACTGACCGGCAAACTAGTATCTGGGCCACTAAATTCCAGACCGGATGGGGTAGATCGAGGATATTGAACCACTGGCCGAATGCCAAATGATCTATCGGCTGGAGAGTCATTGGATGGTACAAAAACTCGAAATGCTACCTCTAGAACGACCAACGTAAAAAATACGCCGAACACGACTAAGGCAAATTTTTTGACCAAACTCATCAGGCCGGCATTGGTTGTGGATAATTCATCAGCGAATTGGGTACTTAATCCGACTGAATCGACGCTTTTCACTTCTAGGCTCATAAAAGTCGCCCGAGTTTAGCTATTTTCTAAAAGAATTAAAAGCTGACTCCACTGTGGCTAATTACCTGACTCGGATCTATAATTCACCCAGAGTTCGGTTAAGTAAGCCGCCCTAGCCCTAATACGCTTATGAAGAGCACAGACGCTACAGCTAGAAAATTTAATGCGGGATTTGACAGCACCGTGTCTTCTGTGATGGTGCGTGATTTAAAGGGAGAGATCAAGTATTGGAACAGAGCCAGTGAGAAACGCTATGGCTGGGCAAGCGACCGCGCTATCGGGACAGTTTCACATCGCCTATTGAATACGGTTTTTCCTGAACCATTAGATGAAATAAATAGTGAGCTCTTGGAAAGAGGGGCATGGGAGGGGTATCTACTACACACGCTTAGTGATGGATCTCGAGTCAAGGTTCTTAGTCGCTGGGAGCTAATCCGGGAACGTGAAGAGGGAACATGTGTAGTGGAGGTAAATGATCAGTTTTCCCCAGTTACCCCAGACTCGGCCCACCTGCTGAAAGTGGGTTCTCTTCCCCATCGAGTTCTACGTCTTCTCGCCAAGGAAAAGCTTTGGTGGATAATCCCGGCACTGTTCACCTTACTTTTGGTTGAGATAATTCTTGAGTTAACGGCCGATCGTGGAAGCATGCCGTTTATACTTCCTTAAGGTTCTGTCAGGTGAAAGCGCTCAGCGGTAATTCGAGAATGAGTCTGTCCTTGTCGGTCCTTCCCCTGCTGTTACTACTTGTTATTGCCACTTTCCTCTCCCTTTATAATTTGGGAGGCGGCTTTGCTTTCAGTACTTATACAGGCGCAGATGAGATTCGCCATATCAGAGCTGCTCAGGAAATGGGCATCTCAGGAAACTGGTGGAAGCCAACCCTTGATGGAGCACCATACTTATTAAAACCTCCTTTAAAAATGTGGTTAAGCTTACTTGCCTCTAGAGGTCTATCGGAATCGAATTTTAGCTTTAGGGTTGTTGACGGGATCTTGGGTGTTTTGCTTAACCTTTTACTTTGGCTATTTGCCCTCCGCTTGTTTAAGAGTCAGCTGACAGCCGTGATATCGGTTCTAACTCTACTTGGAAACCATTCATTTTTTTTCTCGCATGGCGTGAGAAGTGCTGTCCAAGATTCCATGATGTTGTTTCTAACGTTGAGCGCGCTCTTATATAGTTTGGATTTCATTCGAGTTCGCGCGCCACAAGCTAAAATCCTTGATAGAGAATTACGGAAAGCAGCGATTGTTTGCGGCGTCTTAATTGGTTTAGGAGCGCTGACCAAGAGTGTCGCAGCGTTTTTCCCATTTCTCGTTTGGATTGGAATAATTCTTACCAGTGGCAACCCGTTAAGAAATTTCAAGAATCTCCGAGGCTTTTTCGCACTTACAGCGCTGCTCGCAATTTCTATCCCGCTCCTTTATTTTATCCCTCATTTTATCTTTCATCACGAAGAGCTTCGAGCGGCCTTTCATCACGAGCTTGTGGTGCGTTTTGGAAAAGGAATTCATAATACTTCTGATCCTTTATTTTATCTGAAAAGTCTGGCATCCGATCAAATGGTGCCATTTTTTTCGCTGCTTTTTGGAACGATATTTTTTGTTGGTCAGGCGCGCCAGCGGAAAGATTCGTCATATTCATTGGTTCTGATCTGGTTCTTGCTCTTATTAATTGGGTATTCATGCCTGAAATCTAGACTTGAATGGTATCTCGCCCCAGCCTACTTCCCGATGGCCTTGATTGTCGGAGAGACGACGCGGCGTGCGATTGAACTAGCGCAATCTCGGATCCGTGCGCTAACGCAGAGGAGGTCCTATCTTAGCTTCCTAACCGATGGGAGGCTGCTCTTAAGCACTGTATTTACCTTGGTCACAGTGATCTTGATATCACGTTCAGTCGGAAAGGTAGCTGCGGATGTCCTTTCGCCGCTTCCGCGAATCGAGGCTGACTTTTTGGTTGAGAGTATGCGCTCAACAGGTTCCCCCGTGATTCTAAGCTATCAGATGCCAAAGCCGGCCACTGTAGAGCGAATTTATTTTAATATTATCAAGCCACACACTGAAGATATCGCTACCGTGGAAGCGCTGGAATCTAGGATCGCTGGTGGAGGAGTTTCATTTATATTGACTGGCCTTACAGGGTTAGAGCAGATTGCTAAGGTACTCAAGCCCCAGCAGTATCTAGCGCTTGCTCCGTTTAACGAAGATCAAGGGTACTGGGGTGAAAGTCGATTGGAGCCACTGATCGCACTCTCTCTTTTAAAACAGCCGCTGCCAAGATTTCGGCCGATGAGTTACGCTCTTCAAGTGCCAAACATTGAATTTCTTAGATTTGGATACGGTTGGAAGCCAGGCCGAACTGAATCAAAAAAGGAATTGCCAATTATTTATGGAAGTGGGGCCTCGATCATAATTGAGGGGGATGCGCTGCTCTATGCAAATGGGGCAAAAATTGAGTTGGAGATTGAGCCGGTAACTCATACTGAGATGGAGCTCAACATCTATCTAAATTCGAAACTGATTGGAACGATCTCACCCCATAGGAGCAGGCACGGTGCCATTTCGATAAGGCAACACCTTATATTTGACGGCCGAAACGTTGTTGAGTTTGTTCCCGTCTCGTTAAATAAAGAGGCGCTTCAAAAAGAGGCTGAAGTTGAAATGCTTCGAAGTCTTTCCGTCACTCCAAGCACGAGACGGCGCAAGGGTAAAAATAATTGAGGTCAAGCAGGTGCGTCAAAGGCAACAAATGACAGGCCGCTTAATAATTAAGCTTCTCATTTTCTGTCTGATCTTATCAGTAATCGGTCCCTCATTGAGCTATATCCGATCAATCAATCCGTCGTTTCTACCCCCCGAAAGAGAGGGGTTTAGAACCGACGGCTGGGTTCAAGATGGAGCTAGATTGACCCTTCCCAAGCTTGCCGCGGATTTAAATCGAGTTAAGTTGTATGTTAGGCGCGGCGTTATGCCTGGCACGCACCCGGACGTAAAGGTTTCGATCGAGTCAGGCGCTGAAGCTACCACAGATTTTGTTGCTGTATCGACGGAATCGTCAGTTTCTGTGCCGCTTCTTGGGGCGTGTGATCCATGTTCGCTGACAGTAAGCGCTCCAGCTGGATATTCTCCCGGAGAAGCAGGACGGCCTCTTGCGTTTAGCCTGAGAAAGGCAGTCGTCAAATCCAAACTCAATTTCCCGATTCTTAAATTGCGCTACTATGTAACCGCCGCGCTGATCATAATTATTGGCGCTGCAGCATTACTTCTGCTGTATCGAGTTACACCCTGGCTTGGAATGCTGTTTATCACCCCCTTAGCGTCGGTTTACGCTACCGCGGAGATGACCAGTGTTAGTGCTCTCTGGAGTGTCCCATTCTCTTTGGCGCTCCTTGCTATCTATATTGGGCTTAAGCGCGAGTTATCGACTGAACCAACTTTGATCCGACCGAACTCGCGTCGATATATTCTTCCTCTGATCTGCATCGCATTGGTTGGACTTTTTCTTCGGATACAGGGAATTACATTCGGATTACCCGGTAACCACTTTCACCCTGATGAAGAGGTTAAGTCCAAGGTGATTATCGGAATGTTTGAGCGAGATAGTTTTAATCCAAAGTATTTCAATCACCCCTCGTTTCTTTTATACGCGACTACCTTCAGTTATGCGATTGGCAAGAGACTTGGGGTTCTCCCGGACTGGGCGCTGGATGATCAGATTATTATTTCCGGCCGGATGGTAAGTGCCTTGGCGGGGACTCTCTCAGTAATTATCTTGTACTTTATTGCGATCAGATTCATGTCTGGCAAGGCCGCTCTCTTGGTTGCGCTTCTATTGGCGGTGGTGCCGATTCACGTTTCGATCAGCCGCTATGTAAAAGAAGACTGTTTACTAACGCTTTGGATATTATGTTGCGTTCTTAGCTCGCTTCGATTCGGAGAAAAGCCAACTTTGGCACGAGCCTTAAGTGCTGGAGTGATGGCTGGATTGGCCTTCACTACAAAATACACCGGAATTCTTGCATTTCCTCTGATCGCTATAGGTTTATGGATAGCTTGGAAGAAGGTTAACCTGTCTAGGATCGCAGCATCGATCTCACTCTACAGCGTAAGTTGCGCCGCGACATTCTTTTTATTTTCGCCTTTCATAATTTTAAATTACAGAGAATTTAGACGCGATTTGGCTATGGAGAGCCATCAGGTCGCGTCGGGCGGGCACATCGGAGCTTTTGACTCTTGGGGACATTGGTGGTCGCATGCTCTTGGAACGAGTTTACTGGGCGGAATAACGCTCCCGCTTCTTTTTATTTGCCTAATTGGAATCGGAGTAGCAATAAGAAAAGGGCCGCCACTTTGCTGGATGATTCCGCTCTTATTCTTATATTTTTATATCCCGGCTGAATATGTACCGGGGAAAAACGCAAGATATGTGCTCCCCTGTCTACCCTTCCTTCTGCTTGGGGCAGGTTTAGTAGTTGATAGTGCACGAAGCAAAAAGTTGGCGTTGTTGGTCTCGTCGATTAGTGTGCTGCTGCCACTCTCAAAAACTCTATTCCTCAACTTCAACATCCATCCCGATAACCGGGAGAGGATGGTAGAGTGGATGACCCAGAATCTCTCCGATCGACCATCGGTACTGGTCCCCTTCAAAGCCTACGGCGCTATTCTCCCCGAGGTTAATTTTCGAACGATCTCTCCGAAAAATGGGGCAAGTCGGTTTGCATCTTTAAGTGAGGCTGAGCTAAAGCAGAAAGGGGTTCAATACATTTTGCTCTCTTCCTTTCTGTATGGACCGATATATGCACACGGGGAGGCGGACGCAGCGCATCGATTAATTTTTAATCAACTGTTCAGGACAAGAGAAGTCGTTCATATTATTCCGGACCAGGGAAGAGGTTACTTGTATCATAATCCAACGACTGTATTATTAGGACAAAGAGGAGAGGGCGATCGAGTGAAACGAGAAGTGTTGCTCGCGTCGCTTGAACCAGCGAGAGATCTTACGCGCTTTAGCATCTGGTAGGAGGGGATTTTTATGTTAAGTCTCAATCGATTCGTCTTAGCGCTGCTCTGCTCATTCACTCCGGCACTGGTCTTCGCTCAATGCACGGACATCTCCGGGTATGCCGATTTAAATCATGATGGGAAGTTTTCCGCTCTATTTGTCGGAGACAGCATCACCGAGGGGGAAGAGGATCACTATACGGCGACAATAAACGGGAAAACAAAAACATATAACGACACCGGTGGGTTTGTAATTAGACTGAAAGAGTATTTTGATGGGATTAGCAACGATATTCGAATCGTTCAGGGTGCAGTCTCTGGATATAAATCAGATCAAGTCTATGCTCGCCTCCGATCGCTGGTAAAAGAGAACAAAAGTAAAGGTAAGCATTTTGATTTTATTTTTGCTAAGTGCGGAGTGAACGACTTCGGTGGACATCACGATTCACTTCGAACTCGCGCCACCATTCAAAAAATTAAACGCTTTATCAGAAAGCGGGGGGCTTATCCGATGATTGCAAATTTGATTACTACTAATCGCTCATTTCAAAACCCATGGGTGAAGGAGGTAAATAAGAGAATTAAATTTATCAAGAATCTGGAGCTATATAAGTTCTTTGATGTCGACCTTCTTACATCGGATAATATTCACCCAAGCCCTGAAGGTTATGACCGACTATTCGAGCTTGTCTTGGCTCAAATTGAGGATCTTTTCCTAAATCCAACGGATCTGTCGGACGTATTGGCAGAAGCTAGAGCGGATATTGATACCGACGGAGATGGTCTTGCTGATAGGCAAGAGCAGTATCAGTTTGGGACCGACCCGAATAATATCGATTCAGATGGCGATACTATTAGCGATGCCGATGAAGTTTGTGCCGGCACCGACCCGAATTCCCCATAGTCATGGCGGTGCTTTAAGGGAATAAAGCGGCAGAAATTTTATAAATTTTTTAGAGAGCTTAAGCAGTTTGCTTAAACCCTAGGTCCGGGATACCCTAGCGCTCGGGTCTAATTGTTTTCACAGGGGAATATTATGGTAGAAACCTCCGGTAATCGGCCGAATGAAGATAATCTGCATCAGTTTAAAACAGAGGCTTTAGCGGGTAGCCCTGGGGTCAGCTGTGGACCAGTCCGGACCGACCCGAGGACTTATGGCGAATTAGTGGATGCGGCTATTCCAAATCTGCATGAATTTGATACTTGGGCGTTGATGAGTAACCCCGGTTGTATTGCGAAAGAGGTGGAGCGATTCCTTGAGGAGGAGCGGGGTAAGGGAAATTCAGCACTCTAATGGCGATACATCAGAACTTCTCCTAAGGATTGATTCAAATCAGAACAGTTTCACCCTTGTAGAAATTCTCCTTAGAGCTATCCCAAGCAAAATAGTCGTAGTCACTACACTTTGCTCTCCCTGTAACCGCAACGTAAGCTTCACCCTCCTTGCTCATGGCGTGAATAATAACCGGCCCGATGTAGCCGCCCTTTAATGCATTCAGATCTTCAATACCCTCATGCACAGCCTCTTTTAAGCTCGCCCCCTTTTTTAAGTACGCCACCACTGCCCGCGCCGTGCCTGCACGGATTGTCATCTCGCCGCTATGGGTACAAGTCGCTCCGCCATAGCGCGAATCAACATAAATTCCCGCTCCCACAAGCGGTGAATCTCCAAGTCTCCCAGGATATTTGTATGCCCAACCAGAGGTGCTTACGCCCCCACAAAGATTCCCAAATTTATCTAGGGCTAGAAAAGTTACCGTACCAAGAGAGAGATTCTCCTTTGGCTCCCAATTCATCAGCGGCAGAAGTGGAGTGTTTGGCCACTCAGCTCGCTGCTTTTCGCTCATCGATTTAAGCTTCCAAGCCTCCATTCTTGAGCGTGACTGAGGTGCGAGCATATCGAATGGTTCCGCCCCAATCTCTTCAGCAAATCTCTCAGCACCGCAGCCGACTAAAAGCACATGTGGTGTTTTCTCCATCACCGCACGCGCAACGGATATCGGATGCTTAAATCCCCTTAATGCGCCGACCGAGCCGGAGCGAAGATCTGTTCCATTCATGATTGAGCCATCAAGCTCCATCTCCCCAATGGCGTTTGGGGCTCCGCCGTATCCAACAGTCTCGGCACGAATATCCAATTCAACTAACTTAATGCCAGCTTCAATTGCGTCTAGGGCATGAGCCCCTTGCTTTAACAAACGTACACTTTCCGCGATGCCGTACTGACCCTCATTACTCACCAGAATCGAAACCATCTTTATCTATCCTTGAACCTTGCCGACCATCGGAACGAAACGAACTCCGCCGCATTCTTGGGTCTTAATCCCCTCTTTGTCCTTAGTGATTAAGATCAGCTCCTGATCATCAACTCCAAGCGGAACTACCATTCGACCACCGATTGCAAGTTGTTTTACCAAGGAGCGTGGAATTGATGGGGCAGCCGCTGTGACGATTATGGCGTCGAACGGCGCGTGCTCAGGCCAGCCGTCAAAGCCGTCTCCGACTTTGAGTGTAACGTTGGAAATATCGAGTTTCTCCAAGATCTTGGAGGCGCGCTGAGATA
>CAZJXY010000010.1:0-20706 GCA_964549925.1 uncultured Bdellovibrionales bacterium
GTAATCATGTGCTTGATCGCTGGTTCCCGATTAACTCGGCGGTGCTAGACCGGATAAGAACCAAGCTGGCTCAAAACGAGTACCAGGATAAGGTAAATCTACTCGTAGACGAACTAAAAGGTGACTTCGGGTTACTCTTCTATTGCGTTAAAGAGTTATGTGAAAGTTCGACGAATTCCTCGCAAACTCCTCTGACCAATCCGTTTGAAACTCTTCGCAAAGCCGGATTGGATGGCCTAAAACAGATCTTAACCAAAGAGGGTTCGCTCACAGCTCACACTTTTAAAAACATTACCCAATCACAATCCCGCAGAATCAAAGAAGCTATGGTGAGCGCGACTGTGGCGGAGGCAGCCTGCGAGAAATCCCAACTTGATCCGGAAATCGGAATCTCATCCGCTTTGCTTCGGCAACTTGGGATGACTCTAATCGCTTGGAACTACCCGCACGTATTTATCAGGGCTGTCACTTCACTCCAATCAAATAAGCAAGGGAATCTAGATCTAGCTCTGCATAAAATTCTAGGCTTCTCCCCTACGCTACTCGGGGCAACAATCGCTCAACGTTGGAACTTTGATCCGAAGTTACGCTTTGCCGCTGGTGATCCTAATTTGGCAAAAGACGCGGGGTTCTCAGGTTCAGAGAGGGAGAGCGCCGAGATGTTACTGAAGATTTGTAAAGTCGGAGAAGCCTTAGCTCGAGCCAGTAATCCCGAACAGTATCCGAGTGCATTAAACGATTGGAAAGAAGCTGAAGATGGAATTAAACGCTACATCGGTCCAGGTGGAATTAAAGAGATTCAAGCCAGACTCAAGCAGAACTGCAAGGACTACTCAAACTTAAGCGCTGAGATGTTCGACTTTGAGCTTTCGGTCGAACAAGAGAGTAAAATTAAGAGTTCCGCATTCTCTCGTGATCTTAAGCGATCCAATATTTACTTAGCAAAGTGCCCGCCGCTCCTACAAGCACAGCTAAGCGAACTATACGAGTCATTAAAACCTGGAGAGATCTCTCGGGAATCTTTGGACACTTTAGTACACGAAGTCTTCCCCTGCGCTGGATTTGATGCCGGGTGTGTGTTTATGCTCGATCCTTACAGCATGGTTTTAACCCCGATGCTTAAAGTCTCAAATCCATTATTGCCGCATCTGCACTCGGTAAAGATCAATAATCCAGAGTTGAGCACCAATCCGATCGTTACGGCATTTAGCTGCAGCACCCCGATAATGGGAGATGAGACCACTGCCACCGGGGCAGTCGTGAGTTTTATCGCCGCAGCGGTTGGAGGAAAGCAAAAGACTGGGGTGCTATATCTAGAGATCTCTGATCGGCTTAAGACAAAACAACATGCAGATCCGATGCTGCATTTTAAGGCGGTAAGACAGTGCTTGAATGACTGTCTTGGGTTACAATAACTAATTACTGAGCCACTTAAAACAGAGTAACTACTCCTCCTCCCCCGCCTCGATTCGTTCTTCTACTAACGGCCTAAGCTCATGCGACAGTCGTCTTGTAATTTTGTGCTGAAGCTTCTGCTGGGCAGCACTATCGAGTACCAGATTTTCACCCTCCAGATGTAACTTTGCAAACTCATCCTCACACACTTTCTTCACAGTCTCTCTTAAATCAATTACACGAGGCTGCTCGATCAGCCGGACCAACCACTTTTCAAATCGCAAAATACCCTGCTGCACAATCAAGGAAGCATCCGCCATCGCCTCTTTTCTAAGTTCCACATTTTGTTTAACCACTGAATCGAGATCATCAATGTTGTAAAGATATACACCTTCTAGCTCGTTTAGCTCACTCGAGAAATTTCTAGGAACTCCAAGATCGATTAAGAAAACATCTTTTCGCGGAGCGACCTGCTTTAATTGTTGCGGTGTAATAATTGGCTTTTCAACTGAGATTGACCCGATCACAATGTCTGCCTGTCTCAAAAGTTCCGGTAATTCATCGAGCGAGGCCGCACTCCCGCCCACCAAGCGAGCCACGTTTAGCGCGTTTAAAAGCGTGCGATTGGCTACTGTTATTCTACTACATCCCTTGGCACGAAAATGCAGAGCTGCAAGCTCGGCCATCTCCCCGGAGCCGATAATTAAGACTGAGCGATCGCTCAAGTCACCAAAGATTTGCTCCGCCAAGCGAACCGCAATGTAACTGATGGAAATCCCGTTTTTTGAGATGCCAGTGTCCGTGCGGACTCTCTTTGCCACACGAAACGCATCTTGGAAGAGATGGTGAAGATATTTTCCCGCGTATCCGCATTTTACCGCGGCGGCATAGGAGTCTTTAACCTGCTTTAATATCTGATTCTCACCGAGCACCATCGAATCGAGACTGGAGGTAACCTCGAACAGGTGCCGCACCGCTCCGGTATTCCTAAAATTATAAATGCTCTCTCCCGAAACCCCGCTGGGCAACGATTTGGTAAAAAAACCAACCAGGCTTTGCTCTATCTCCGCAGCCCCCACTCCAACCACTTCAAAGCGGTTACAGGTAGAAATTACCACCGCCTCTTCTAAGTTGCAGCTGGAAGTTAAGCTACTCAAAAATTGCTCCAATTCACTACCGGCAAACTTAGTCAGCAATTCACGCTCGGCAACTCCGAGAGTTTTGTGACTCACTCCGACAAGATTTAATGTTCGACTATAAATCTCGCTAGAGTGCATGTAAGCTCTGACCCCCAAAAACGATCAACGCCGCCAAGCCTGAAAATACGAATGCAGCGCCAATTAAGGTGAACTTTGAGATTCGCTTAGCACTAAATGATCGGCCGATACGAAGATGCAAGATCACTCCCAATGTAACCCAACATAACAAAGCCGAGATCGTGCGATAATCGTTCCGAAGTAAACTGTGATGAATCGATATGGCCCAAACCGATCCGGACAAAACCGCTAAACTCATACTCGAAAACGCTACCCAGATTAGGTTTGAGTTCCAAGAATCAAGAGACCTTAAGCTTGGGCTAGAGAGTGAGCCGATATCGATACTGCGCTCCTTTAGCTTATTATCCTGCCACAGAAAGATTGCACTCAGTAAAACCGCTGAGACAAAACTAACTTCCGCAATAACCGCCGGCATCACATGTAAGATAAGAAGTACTTTACTAATCTCTCCGACAGAGACCCCTGATGAGACGTGGATTAGCCAAGAAGAGCTGGCAAGAATAAGACAGACGGATGGTACAACGAACGCACCAAGCAGCGGATAAGACCTCTTTCGCTGTGCAATTAGATAAAGCAGCGTCACTCCCCAGGCCACACCGAATAGATAATCTCCGAAGTTTCCGGAAAATATCGAGCGCTCAGAGAGAATCATCGATACTAAAGCGACGCTATGCAAAATAAAAGCACCTAAGGATATTTTAACGCCGTACTTCCCGAGAGATTCTCTGCGCAAAAGCCCCCAGACCAAAAAAAGAACACTAGAAAGCAGATACGCGCCGAACGAACTGAGTGCAGTAAGATGGGTCAGTGCAAGCTCGTTCATCTGCCATCTCTTACCAAGTTGATTACGTACTCTACCCGCTCAATCGGTGTAAGCGGTGTAATTCCGTGACCCACATTAAAAATATGAACGGGAATCTTAGCCCCTTGTTCCAAAATATCTAAAACTGCGGCCTTTAGTAGCTCTTCTTTACCGAAAAACAGAAGCGGATCGAGATTACCCTGTATCGGTCGGCCGTCAAAGATCTTTGATGCATCTACTAAATCGCATCGCCAATCTATGCCGAAAAGATCGGCCGGCAACTTGGCTAACTCAGGGAGAATCCCGTGTGTACCAGTTGAAAAATAGCAAAACGGAATTTTCGAAGAAGCCTTAAAGGCGGTAATGATCCTCTCTACAAACGGAAAGGCGAATTTCCGATACTGTTCAGCCGAAAGAAGCCCAGCCCAGGAGTCAAATAGTTGAACCGCTGATGCTCCGGCTTTAACTTGAGCCAGAAGGTATGCGCTAACTAACTCGGCTAGTTTCGAGTTGAGTTCGACCCAAAGCTTCTGATCGGCGAACATTACCTTTCTGGCCTCGGAGAAACTACCGTCGCCTTGCCCCTCAATTGCGTAACAGCTCAAAGTAAACGGGGATCCAGAAAACCCAATTACTGGGATGTCCCGAGGTGAAAGCTCCGCCGCAACGAGTTGAATAGCTTCAAGAGTATAACTCACGTTCTCGGAAGGTGGGGGTAATTTCAAAGCTTTTGCTTGGGCAAGAGATCTCACAGGGTTTGAAATTTTCGGGCCTTCACCTTTTACGAAATCAAGAGATAACCCCATACCGATCAGCGGGTTTAAGATATCAGCGAAAATTATGGCAGCATCTAAATTAAAGCGCCTCAACGGTTGCAAGGTGACTTCCGCCGCAAGATTTGGCGAGCGGATCAATTCGAGCATCGAATTTTTTTCGCGAAGCGCACGATACTCTGGAAGGTACCGTCCGGCTTGCCGCATGAACCAGACTGGTGTACGACCTGGTCGCTTGCCGCTGTATGCCTGGAGTAATACTGAGTTCGATAACATAGGGTTTTATACAATAACAGTAAGTTACGTCAGATAAAAGGAAATAAGTTGCATTATTTCAAGAGCTTACAATTCAAATCAAATCGCGTCACCCGGGCTACCTTTGGAATCATAATTATATAGAGAGCTTCAGCACAAGGTATTCAGAGCGATATGTCGGAACATCCTGATTCAAAATCCCCCCCTACTCCGAACAATCTCGAAGACCCCCTAAATCCGACACAAATAGTTGAAGTCGATAAATCAAGTAGAGTTAAAAACGAACGGTTTCATGCCCTCACGGCCAAAGCGCTAGCTAATCAGATCTCACTTCCGGTTCAGTTTGCCGTAAAAGAGATCAGCCCAACTTCGTTTGTGGTGATAGGCGTACGACCATCCTTAGAGAGCTCCGATCAAAAATTGATAGTGGACGCGGAAGAGGTAATCTTAGCTGAGGGAGACTCGGCGTGAAGATCAAGGGAAAGATCTACCCAAATAACGTATTTATCGGGA
Organism: uncultured Bdellovibrionales bacterium; assembly: GCA_964549925.1. GTDB lineage: Bacteria > Bdellovibrionota_C > UBA2361 > UBA2361 > J135 > CAZJXY01. Next base: position 5,016 of record CAZJXY010000010.1, read on the forward strand.
ATCAAGTTAAGCTTGAGTTTCCTGAGGACGAGGTCGTAGAGAGGATAAATGCCGGAATTTTTGGATCCGGAGTAAAGATACTAAACGGCTTTGTGGGTAAAGATGTGCTCTTGGGCGAAGGAACAATTGTGTTTGGTGAGCTAACAGGATCTTTGCAGACTGGGAAGCACTGTGTTTTCGGAAGACTTTGTTCATTTAAGGGCGGTTCAATTGGTGATTTTGTAACGATTGGCTCAATGGTAATTGTTAAGGGGGATGTAAAAATCGGAAATCATGTCCAAATCGGAGATAAGAGCACGCTTAACCATAATAGCGTCATAGAAGATTACGTCATTATCGGCTCAAACTGCGCTCTTGAATCGGTTACGGTTGGGAATGACACGATTATCGGAAATCACGTGATCACTGAGGGTAATCCAAAGATCGCCCCAAAGATGTTTATCCCTAGCGGTTCTTGCGTAATGCGGCGCTTTGCCAAGCCGGATGAAATAGAAGTGGTTCCATATTAGTCATTTTTGTCCTTCAAGAAATATAAGATTGCATGTAGAATTTTAGGGATGTCGAGTAAGCGCTATCCTTTCCCGATGCATCCGCCAGAGCTGTATCCTCTATTCACGGGACTATGTGCGGTTTTGAATAGTAATGAAATTTTAGTTTTGCGCGAGAAAGTTGTGGAAACAGCGCGAGCAATTTTCGAGCACAATCAGCTAGCAAAAGTTCCTGATGTATCGCTCTCATACAGACTCGCTGAAGCGTGTCATGCATTACTAGACCGCTACGACACGCTTGACCCCCGAGCTAAAGCTTTGGCGATTGGAGCGATACGGTACTACATGATGCGAAGAGATGTGCATTGTGACACCAAGCCCGAGAAAGGCTGGGACGATGATTTGGCCGTGATGAATTATGTGCTTGAAGAGCTGGGGATAACTAGCCACTTTGTAGGTTAAATACCTACTACTTTTCCCTTGGGCTCCGCTGCTAAGTTGTGTATGCTAAAGTTCAAAGCTCAGTGAGCACCGTTCTTTCTCCAGGTAATTTCGAAGCTGTCTCTCATTACTAGGGTGTCTTGAAAGATGGACGCAGAGCTGAAACAAAAATTTCCGACTGATCAAAACCGCGGTGCTCAATCACTCGAATCTCCGCCTAGTTCGCCAGAACCGGCTACCATAGATACTGATCCACTACCGCTTACTCCGGCGAGGCTTCCGACTCGCGAGGCAGTTTTGCCTAAGGAATTATTAGAGAGTGAACCCGAGATCTCAGAGAATCAAATGTTTAGGCAGTTAGCCAATCCTGGTGAATACACCTTTAAGGGTCCATTTCGGATGTTTGATCGCGGGTTACGTTATGTCGATCAAGATGTTTCAATTTCCAGTAGGAAGGGTTGGCCAACGGTAGACTGTGTTTGTGCTTCGGTAACTTTTTCGAGCGCTTTTGGAGTAGAGGCACCTACGCGTACATGGGTCAAAGGTGCGGTAATGGGTTACGCCATCTGTCCGGGAAGAACCCCGGGAAAGTCCGAACAGCAGGTTATTATTGATATAAGAGATGTAGAAACTGATCGCGATCAAATTTCTAGGTTAGCTAGACTTGCCGCCAAAATTTATCGAGAGAATGTGGATTATATAGCGCGAAGTCCGGAGACTGCCGCTAACTTTGATCCGATAGACAGCGCCTGCCAGGAAATTTTGGGATATTGTAGAGAGACCGGGTTGGTGGCTTCGATTCATCGGGGAAGTCTTTATTCTCAATAGAGAATTAGGCAGCGAGGATTCCTTCTTCAAGCAAGGCCACTCGCACTGAAGTTACTTTTTTCTCGACTTTATTATAAATTCCGGGGCGTCCAAGTCGCGTTTGCTCCTCCCGAATACAGTTAAGAACCGAGGCAACTCCTGGTTGATACCCCAGCAGTTTTGAAGTTTGATCAATCCCCTTTTCTTGGAGGTGAAGAGTCAGATTTTCCCGAACAGCTTCTACCCCGACAATATCAGCCCGAAAGTAGAAGCTCAGAGCTGGCCCCTTGGTTAGTGACTGATTCGCCGGGACTCGACGCTCATAGTGTCCGGCACCAATTACCGCCATAGCAATCTCTTCAAATGAACGCGCAACTCCGAACGCACCCGCTAGTACGCGACTCCGATCGATTAGATCCAAATTCGGATAGAGCTGCCTTAATACCCCTCCAAGGACTGGTGAGCGTCGATTGGCCAATACGGCGTCTTTGCCCACAATCTCTTCCTTGAAATATCTACTGACATCCTCTCCGAATGCAAAGTTTTGCGGAAGAAATGGGGAGACTACTTCAAGCCCAATCAAAGCTTTCGCCAATTCATTCATGTCACGATGAAACAATTCAGGTTGAGGTAATCCACGCAATTTAGCATCGGCTGCGACGAGCGACCTTACGACTGATAACAGATAAAAGCGGTCATCTGTTAAGTTATCTAGATTCCCCCCGCAAACCCGGTTCAAATATTTTGCTAGGTTCTCCTTGGCTTTATCTAGCCCGATTACCTCCGGTGTAAAGAAATAAGAAATTCGCCCCTTAAAATGTAAGGAGATAACCTCAGGCGGGTCGGTCGCGATAGCACCTATCTCAACGAGCCTTCTTGCAAGCTCCGTAACGCCACGACCACAATCAAGGATCTTTGAAAGAGTGCGATTTTCCGTGACGTGATCTAGATCCTTAAATATTCTTCCTACAGCATATTTAAATGCCCTTGATTGAATGTTACAGACCAAGTCAGATTCGGAAACGACTTCGCGATCAAAGTAGTACGACTCGAAATCGACACGCTTCCTATTTTCGGTGATCTGTCCAGAAACTAAACGGAGCTTCACCAACGCAATCGCCAGATCCCTCGACCCTTGATTAATCTCCTCCGGCACATCGCTTACTCCATTCTGCTTGAGAGCGCGGATAATCATATTGACTGCCGGGATTAAGCGAGTATCTTGACTGGCGCGATCTAAATCCAATCCATGCTCTCGCTTAATTAGACCAGCTAGGTTCCGCCTGGCAGTCTGCACTCCCACTACTGATGGCACCAAACAACGACTTGGCCCCCGTCCGCCTAAGCAGGCTTCTGGATTATCTTCTAATGCCGTCGAGTAAAATCCTAGATCCACTAGCCGCCGGGCGATGGAGTATGCTGAGTTTTTGACGCCAAGAAGGTCAGCCAGGCCCCAATGTGGGGTGATGTCGTCGAGGGTTGGCCAGTGTCGGTGAATAAAGGTGTCGAAAGCTCCGGTAGCGTCTGGATCGAAGAGCTCGAACCTAATGCCACCTTCGTTCCTACATAGTTCGCTCCTAAAGTTACGGCAAGTTTTCGTCAATGAACTTATGAATCGTGAAAAGAACTGCGGCGATGCATACGTTAGGAGTGTTTCAGTCGTAGCTGCCTGCGCGAAAATGCCGCTTTGTTGCTCTAGAAAGTGACCAAATTCTCTTTTTCTTTGGCTACGTAAGGAGAACTCAGAAAATTCCTCCCTGATCAGTCTATCACTTCCCAATTTCCCGATCGTGCTATTCAATATTTGGCAAGCCCTTGACTCGGTTAGAGTCTCCTTTTCTCTACCGGGTAAGGCAGAGGGAAGCGTTTGAGCGATTTCGCCTAAAGTCTCTCCCCGACCATAGTAATTTGATATCACAATCCTCGACTTCGGAGGTAAACGGTCGAGTATAAAGTCAAAGTCATCTTCCGAGCTTAGCAATTGCTCGGGCCCCGGAGCATTCGATTCAATCAAGCTTGCCACGTCCCCTTCCTCGGAAGTTTCACCCTCCACACTCGCAATAACGTCGGTAAAGCGCACTATCCGTCTGAATGCCGCCATGCAAATTTTATGAAACTCTAAGTCAGATTGTCCCAATCGCTCCTGAACCAAGTGACTAAATGCAGAAACACCAAAACCCAACTCTTGTTGAAGAGCTTCTCGGGTTTCCGTCAATTTTTCCTTAGCTTGGTTCTGTGTCCGGGTAGTCGGACCAAATTCACGGTGTTGATCGATGATTCTCATCTTCAAAAGCGCTTTGGTGTATCCGACCAGAGTTGACGACTCCGGATTAAAGGTTCTCAACAAGATATCTAAGCCCACCAATGCATGCGAGTAAATATCCTCTTTGTGTTTATCGCTATAAAATTTGCAGAGTCCTTGAACTACAGGTTCCACCACAATTGGAATCAAAACTTTGATCACTTCGTTACGAAATGCTGAGTCCTTTACCGCCTTACGCCATTCAGCGGCTGAGATTGAGCCTGAGAGCGCGTCCTCGACCGATATTTTTTTTACTTTAATCTCTATTGCCTGAGTTTCAAGAATTTCCGGGTCATTCAAGAGCGGAAGCTCCCTTGAAAGATCATCTAAAACGGCGGGATGGTCTCCTAATCTAGATAGCTCTGCTTGATAATCAGTCTCAGAAAGATCAAAATATTTGGAAATCAGCGGGCTCTTTATCGAGATTTCAAATCCAACCCGTTCGGATAATATCTCTCTCATCGAAAACACTTCTCTAACCCGCTGCTCTAGGGACAGAGAGTTATTCAATTCCAGTTCTCGAACGTCCGATCCGTCTTCGGGAGTCTTTATGCGAGATAATGGAGAAATACCTCGTTCCTCCAGAATTCCGAGGACATCTGATGATAAGAGCTTCGGATTGATATCTCGGGGAAGGGAGCTTGAGAGTTCAACCAGCCGCTCGTCTAAATATGTGGTTAATGCTTCTCCGATCGCCGAGCCGCCTTCTCCGTGAGAGACAAGCTCTTTAACCTCAGAGACCAATAATTCAATGACTTCCTTTACAGCGAGCGGAGCCGGTGAAGTGAAAGAGACCCCTTCAAATCCAGAGTCAATCGGCTCCTTGTCCGGCCCGTAGGTGCCCCTAAACATCGCCCCAGACATCAAACAACACGAGACTTTTAAAGTTAGGAAGGAATGCTAACAAAAAGCGCCACGCTTCTAAACAGAAAGTCTCCTGCGGCGATATTAGTACTAGAACTGGCTGAAATTATTGCGGAAATAAAAAAGGCCGAGTGACTCAAAGCCACCCGGCCCAAAGCACAGAAGAAGTACTAGCAATTACTTCTTTCTAAAGAAAGTCCCACTGACAAGCTCTACTTGCGAGCTTTCAAGCTGCTCGTACACTCTAACCGTATCGCCGGACACCGCATCCGGGATGCCATTTTGCACACCATCGGTCACGAGGTCAGTATCGCACTCCCCGCGCCTTACCCTAAATTCGTCGTCAGTATCTCTGCTGCGTTGCTCAAGATCGACCTTATATTCCGTTTCCAATTCGCCCTCGTCATCATCGGAGGATCCTTGGTCTAAGTAACAAGTCGCATATAGAACGCCCGCGCTACTTACATCTGCCCGAATGTCACGATCAACGGAACCATCATCGCCGACAAATTCAAGCTTAATTTTAAAGCGATCCCTTGATTTGTCATTTCCTTCGTCGCGGGATTTTCGAGTAGCGTTACCATGCGGATTCTCTGAACTAGACGTTCCGGAACGAAGCTTTGCTTTGATCTCGACCTTACTCTTTCCGTTTGCATTACCGCTAGTTCCATTTTTGCCCGAACCATGGCCACCCGAACTAGATGAACTATCGTCATCTTCGCCTGAACTACTACTGCTGCTACTGCTGCTGCTATCATCATTTGAGCCTTCATCCTCAAACTCCATTTCTCTGGCAACAAGTTCCCCGTTTATCAGGTTGGCTTTTACCTCAACCAAATCTCCCACTTCGAAGGCTGAAAGCGTGGTTGGCGTACCATTTGCCAACTCATATTCAGTACTCGTCGAAAGAGCGATTACTTGCGCATTTACAGTCACACTGACATCAGATAGCGCCGCGATCGTACCTTCGATCTCGATATCACCGTCTTTAGCCATTACACTGAATGGAATAAGTATCGCACCAACTATCCCAATTATTTTTTTCATAAGTTACTCCGTATCAATTAAAAAATTACTACTTACCCCCGCCCGGACCGGAATTTCCGCCGCTTGAGTCGTCGTCATCATCGTGTCCGCTGCTCGACGTACTACTGCTTGAGTCATCGCCACTACTGCTTGAGTCATCAGCGCTACCACTTCCACCCGAACCTGAGCCGCTTCCTCCTGAGTCGGATCCGCCGCTACCTGAGGAATCATCATCGTCATCATCACCAAAGGAGGAGGAAGAGGATGAGCCGCCGTGGTTATCATCATCATCGTCATCGTCTCCGAAAGACGAGCTACTGCTCGAACTAGACCCTGAGGCATCGTCGTCGTCGTCGCCACGAGCTGGGTCCTTATCGTCATTTCTACGTTTCACCGTAACGTCAGATGTTGATATCGAATCATCGTTAGCTCTGAAAGTCGCTGTGATCACAGAAGCATCGCTTGGAACGTTATCGATACTCGCTTGCAGCGGCCCAGCGCTAAGATCAAATGTTAAGCCAATCGAAGGCGCATTCTCAGTTGCCAAAACAAATCGGCCGTCGACGCCGGTGACACTGGCAGCAGCTGAGTTATTGGCTGTGACCGTAACTCCTGAAATCGGAGAGTCGCTCTGAGTTAGAAGCTTCCCTTGAATCGTAACGCCCCCGGTCCCCGATGTGCTCCCTCCGCACCCAGAGACGATGAAGATCGCAAGCGTAGCGATCGCGAGACCAAACAAAATTATCAGTCTCTTTCCAAATTTTTGCGTAACTAAACTTAAACTATCCATGTATTGCTCCTTGATATCCAGACTTAACCCTTCTCAACGACACTAAACGCACCCAACGCTACCCGCCCTCCAGCTCTAACTTTCTCCCCCTGCTTAGGCGGAGTTAGATCACAGTCGTGCTGAGTAAGATACTCGCGTACCTTTTTATGAAACAAACTGCCTTGCTCCAATAACCATGCCTTGACCTGATCCAATCTATCTTGGCGGATATTGTTAAACTCTGTCTTTAAATGGAGATTTAAGGTGTCTGGGCGCTCGTAAAGATTCCTTTCCACCGCCTTTGATAGGTCCTCCGAATCTTGCGCTAATAGAGCTAAACCTTGTGTCACGTCCTCCGATACTACGAAGTCCCGCCAACACAACCTGACTTTCTTCCCTTCGCGTCGAACGATGCCACTTCTCTCCATTTCGTAAAGCACGGCATAGGCGCTCAAATTTCCGCCATTAACCGACTCTACTAATTTGGCAAATTCACTCTCTCGGCCCTCGGCACTAAGCGCCCTGGCCCTTCCTTGAGAGCTACAGAATCGCTTATCATGCTGCCACTGCACCATTATCTTTGAGATCAGATCGCTAGGAGGAGAGAATTCTCCTGTGCTCTTTGAAATTCTAGTTACGTCTTTTCTATGCACACCGGTCATAACACTAAGTTTGCTCACGCTACCTTCAGCTCTCTTTGCCTTAAGCTCCTCTGCCGCAACCTCAACTAAGACGATCTTTAACATTTCGATAAGATCATTGAGCTTCAAAGCGTGCCTAAGCGCCAGCTTAATGGCGGGACGAAAGAGGCGCATCAACACAGCCGCAATTTTTCTCTCTTCCGTAACTTCTGAGCTCATGCTGTGATTATATAACAGCACAAACTCAAAAAGCAAGACTCTTGTTACATAACTCTAACTATATGTAATAATTATCTATTTTCGGCAAAACTAAGAGCTTGAGCGATTTCGTTAGCCAGTATGGCCTCAGATGGCTTACTCGCTTCTAGCCAAACGGAAAATCCCGCCTCTACCACCGCTTCTGAAGTCGCTTTACCGATTGACGCAATTTTTACCTCCGCCAACATCCCCTGATCATCACCCAAGACCTCGAGGGTTCCACTCAGCGCTGATGGGCTAAAAAAAGTGAACACTAAATTTGCGATCTGTTGAGATTTCAACTTTTCTACGGTTTTCGGATCAGGTTCAACTAGAACATTCTCATAAAGAGTTATCTCTGCAATTGAGGCATGCAAAGCCCGTAACCCTTCGGCCAAGGTCTCTTTCCCTTTGTTACCTCGTACGATTAAGATACGTTCACCCGAAATTGACTTCGAGCCGAATGCACCAGCCAGCCCAGCTGCATCGAACGATTGCGGCTTTAAATCAGCCAACCTACCTAGTTCCGACCTGACCGCTGCTTCCGTCTTATCACCTACCACCGCAATCTTGGTCGAATTTGGAATTGCATTTTCAAGCTCATTCATCTCCAAGTACTTCACCAGATGTGTTACCCCATTTTCACTGGTAAACACTAACCAAGTAAATTGCTCAGCAAAGAGCTCAAAAAGCATCGCTGTGGTCTGATTGTTGGCCTTGACCGTTCGGAGCTCAATCACAGGAAAAAACAACGGCGTCAGCCCGCGCTGACGTAAGGCCAGAGCAAATCCCTCTCCCTGATCAACTGCCCGGGTTATTACAACCGGATAATCTGAAAGCTTATTGGGCATATAGAGGCTTAACAAAGCAGCTTACAAAGACTGAATTGTAGCCACAATCTCCGCCAATAACAAATTTTTAATGCATTCAAATTCTTAATGCTCGGCCTCAATGCGGTATTTAATACACTTTTTCTATAGCAACTTCGGAGAAACTCTGATTTCAACACCAACCGATCTGTTAAGATCTGAAGGTTGAATCTCTCGGGAGATTTGAGTACCCTAATATTTTAAGATATCCCAAGTACCCAAACCAAATGAACGACCAGGCAGATCATAATGAAGTGGAGAAACCCACTTACGACCAGCCTGACCAGGCAACTCCGATCGAGGATATTTCTGAGCGTGCGCAGGATCACTCGGAGCAGCTATTACATGGGGTGATTTCTCGTGTAGTCTTTCAGAATCAGGAAAATGGGTATTCTGTATTTAGGGTTGATAGCGCTGAACACGACGGAGAAGTAACCGTAGTGGGTCATGCTTTAAACCTAAGCAGCGGAACTCACATATCCGCACGCGGAATATTTCAAACCCATCCCCGTTTTGGCCGTCAGTTCTCGGCTTTAAGTATCACCGAGGTTACGCCCAGCGGTGGTACGGAGATCTTAAGTTACCTTGCCAGCGGCATCATCAAAGGGGTCGGAGCTAAAACTGCTGAAAAGTTAGTCGAAGCCTTCGGCGATGCAACGCTTGACGTACTGGTTTCGGACCCAGATCGTGCCGCCGCCATTCCCGGGATAGGCCGCCACAAGGCAATGATTATGCACGATGCACTCAGAGAAAAAAGTGACGATCAGGAGATTCTAAAATTCCTTCTGAAGCATCAGATCACCTTGTCTTTGGCTCATCGCATCCTAAGACAATATGGCAGATCGACGATTGAGGTAGTATCTAGGGATCCCTATCGTCTGGCGCGTGAAGTTTGGGGGATTGGATTTAAAACCGCGGATGCTATCGCGCTTGCCGGTGGTATGTCAGTGGATTCTAGTGCTCGAATCAAAGCTGGACTAGTTTTCACACTACAAAAAGCCTCTGAAACCGAGGGCCACTGCTACTTAAAAAAAGACGATTTACTGCAGCGCACCAGCGAACTTCTTCAGCTTGCGGATTCGCACGACATTGCAACTAACTACCACGAATTACTTTACGACGGCGAATATCAAGTGCTCGAGGTCGACGGATTTGTCGGCATTAAACTTTTGGCCGATAACGAGGAGTTCGTGGCTAATTGCGTACGGCAAAGGCTTGAAAAGCGTTCGAGTAGAGTCACCTCCGAAGAGGTCACAGATTCGATCGAGCAAACCGAGAAGGAGTTGGGCATTACGCTTAGTGTCGAGCAACGTGAGACGGTTCGGAGAGCCGCGAGTGAAAAGCTCCTGATCGTGACCGGAGGACCTGGCTGCGGTAAAACAACTGTAGTCCGTGCTCTGGCCAATCTTTTTGTCCAGGCGGGTTTGATCCTTCGTCTTGCCTCACCCACCGGGCGGGCAGCTCAACGCCTTAGTGAAGTATGCGGATTGCCGGCGAGCACAATTCACCGCTTATTACGTTTTGATCCAAGGAAAAATCGATTTACACATGATGAAAAGCTGCCACTCATGGCTGACGTAGTGATTGTCGACGAAGCATCGATGTTGGATATCTATTTGGCTCGTTCCCTGTTTGCGGCGTTAAAACCGGAGACGACTTTGATTTTGGTTGGAGATAAAGATCAACTCCCTTCCGTTGGTCCAGGCAAAGTCCTGGCGGATCTTCTCTCTCTGCCCCAGATTCCATCGGTCGGTCTCTCAGTATTATTTCGACGCGGAAGAGAATCTTCGATTAACTCCCTAGCTCATATGATCAATGCTGGGGAAGTTCCCCACATCCCTGAGCCAGATGGTAAAACAAAAACTGATGCATACTTTCTTCCGCGGGCTACTCCCGACGCTGCGGCAAAGACCATAGAAAACTTAGTGGCAGATGTTATCCCAACGAGATTTGCGATTCCCGCCAGCGATATAACAGTTCTTACTCCGATGAATCGCGGGCCGCTCGGAACGGAGAGCTTGAATCGAAGGATGCAACAGCGCTTAAATCCCCAAGTGGATACAGAGCAAGAAATAGATTTGGGAACCACGGTGTTTCGGCTAAATGACCGCGTCTGCCAACGAGTGAATAACTACGATCTACATGAGGCTGGAGTCTATAACGGTGACACCGGGAGGATCTTTGAAGTCGATAAGCAACGCGGACGGTTAAGTGTAGAGTTATGGGACGGACGATTGATTGATTACGAAAAAGCTGATCTTTCCGAATTGTCTCTTGCCTATGCAGTGACGGTGCACCGTTCTCAAGGGTCTGAGATCCGCTGCGTGGTGCTAGCGCTACACGACCAGCATTTCACCTTGCTTGAAAGACAACTAATTTACACAGCAGTCACAAGGGCCAAGCAGCTTTTGATCGTAGTCGGATCAAAACGAGCACTGCAGATCGCGTGCAAGAAGAGCCGCGCTGGAGAGCGCCTGACCTTACTGGCGAAAAGGATAGTTAGCCCTGCAGCTTCGCGCGCAGAGCGTTGATGTCTTCATCCTTTAGGGAATATAGCCTTAGCGTAGGATTGTGAAATCCATAGGCGCCATACTTGGCCTCCTCTTCATGCACCAGCGGTAGCTTGGAAAAGATCTCTTTAAACCTCTCTCGCATAAATCGCATCGCGTCTTCTTCTTCAAAATAGCGATCATAGACAAAACTAGAGAGCAAAACGTATTCTTGCCCACCCTCTTTTAAGCGAGCCACCGTAAATTCAAGAGGCTTGGTGCGAGAAAGCGGACTTACTGAGAATTCGCTCTCCGAAAACTGAGGGGAATATCCCCACCCATTTATTAATATCTTTGATCCGGGTGCTATATTCGCTCTCATCCAATCCGCCATGCGCTCCCGCGTATCATGCCTAATCTCGGAGGCTAAGTGGATTGATCGAACCGCCGGAAGGATCGTGAGCATTAGAATGCTGAGCGATGCCAAAATCCTCCACTTTCTTGCGCTTAGGATCGAAACTAAACCCGAAGCTGCTGCCGCAAGAAATGGCAAACATGGGAGGATATAGCGATCGGGTTGCGGAGCAGGCTTGGCCTTAACCCACTCGGCCGGAAGATAAAAAACTAGAATCATCCCCAAGATTAAGAGATCTTCAACCCGCCTGCGCCACAACAACACTCCGCAAGCAACAAGCGAGAACACCACCACCGCAGAAGTCATCCCTGGTATTAAGCTGTTTATCACGTGAAACATCCAATACTGGGACCAAGCATCAATCGCAGAGGTGTGCCCCGTCTCCATATGGTTTTGCTCGGAGCTAAAGTCTTCAATAAATTTTGCAGAGTTAAGGATGCTATACGGTGTGCAGAGAATAAATGCGAGAGGTACAAGAGGGATAGATAACACCACCCAACGCACCCAAAACGGATCTGGTTTCCATGAACGTGAACTGAGCCACGGAGCGTACAATATCGGAACGACAGCTAGCATTCCGGTATACTTCGAAGCTGCACACATCCCAGCAAAAAAAGATGCCAGGAAAAGATTGCTCACCTTTCGATCTTGCACAGCCCTCACTACGAATAACATCGAAAGAAGAAGATTAAACACAAGTAACGCGTCCTCTTTCATGTAACGACTGCAGGTAACGTGCAGAGGGAAAGCGGCAAGACTCAAGGCAGATAATAATCCAGCCCTCTGGTCAAAAAGTCTGGTACAGATAAAATACAGAAGGAGAATTGAGAGTGAACCGGCAACGGCGCTTACGCTTCGACCAGCGACAAAATACTCCGTCCCCGGAATGCGCTCCACTCCGATAAGATCCTGCACTTTCTTCATCGCCATAGTGGAATAGATCAAAAGCGAAGGATGTAAAAAGTACTTAGGATCCCAAGTATTTTCCTGAATCATACGGTGGATTACGCCAACTTTTCTTGGTTCGTCGGAATGATACTGCTGAGGAAGTCCGAATTGTAACCCATAGAAACGAATCGCAGCGCCAAAGATAAAAATTAATACAAGCGCTAGCAGCGTGAATCTGTTCCCTTTCGGTTCGCTGGTTTCCGGAGGTAAAATAGATTTCCCTACCCCTAGTCCGCCAAGACCCAGAAAGAAGATCGCCCATAGATGCGAAACTTGCGCCCAGTACTCAAACTGAGAGGTAGATAGGATGTAACTACCCAATACGGGTAGCAGTAGGCCAATTAGCGTGAAGACTCGCCCTCCCAGAAAGAGCATAGTTCCACCAAGTAGGAAAAGAGCGGCAAACCCCTTGAACAGGATTAATGCCGAGACCACTGGCACTCTTAGCTTGGAGCTTATTTCGGCCCTGACTAGTTTAGCACCCTTATCTCTTGTATCGTTGTCGGATACACGGAACGGATTTACTACTTCAAATTCCAGTAATTGATCGAAACACTTACCATTTAGTGCTATCGCCGGAACAAAATCATCATCTTGAACAATAAACTCCGCAGCCTTTTCCCCGCACAAATTAACCTTAATATGCGCAGGCGGATTCCCTTTGGGACGCCAAGAATCAAAGTAAAGTTTAATGAAGTTTCCACGGGGAAAGAGATCGGGTAAGGAAATTTTGGAGTTATTGGCGATCCAACCATCGGCGGCGATAGCCACAAACTCACCCGGATATTTGCTAGGCATAAGTTCGCTTCGAAAAGCCCCGCCCATACCGTATACGGCAGATAGAGCAGAAACTAAGAGAAGCAAACACCAACGAAGCATAATTTTCTAATTAGCCAAGAGTTTGTGAGAGGTAAGTTTTTAGCTTAGCGATATCTATGATCACTGACTGACCATCCTTAAACACCATATAGGGAAAATGCTCCGGGTCAAGTGACGGAGGCAACTTGTTGAAAGCGTAATCCTCGGGATTTCTGTTAGCAAGTTCCTGCACCAGGGCATTCAAAGGCTTAAAGTATGAAGCCGTTTTCAAACTCTCCGCATAGAAATCGCCCCTTTTATAAACAAAATAATCCACCCCTTCCGGTTCCAGCAATTCTACCAACACCGAAAGATCTTTTGCATAATACGCCCGCCAGGTAATCTCCAGGCGCCGCTCCATCTCCGCCAAATAGTCTAAGTAGAAAGGATGTGTCGTCTCCGTTGTAGCGTATGCTTTGCGCATCCCAAAAAGCTGCACCCCATCAATGTGGGTTGGATGTCCGGCAATAACCGCGTCCTTTGGCGAATTATTCCTCAACCAGGTAAACACGTCACCTCGCTTTTGAGAAAACCAATTAAAGTTCGCCGGACCTTTAAGTCCATCGTCAGAGCCAAGATAAATAAATATGCCGAGCGCTGCCAAGGCTACGGCGCTGCCAAACGCCTTTCTTAGCTCCGAACTGTGATTATCAAGTCCTCTATGAAATAGTCGCCAAAGGCCGATCGGAAAGGCAAAAATAAAAAAGAACCCAAGCGGAAATTGAACGTGTCTATCCGGAACATAAAGTAAGAAGGCTAACTCACGCGAAGCTATATAGACGGAGAGAATCGATACTAGATAGATCAGCAGCTCAATCGGTATAACCTCGCGTTTTCTTCGCACTCCAGCCCAGAGCACCAAGAGCAAAGCAGCGACGACAAATAATCCTATATTTTCTTTAAGCAGCGGACCAGGATTATACCAGCGTGCCACAAAAGCCTGCATTCCGGTGGTGTTAATCTCCTCCCAAATCGGCCTAAACGGAAGAAAGGCGAAGCGACCGCCATAACGATCGAATTCAGGCATACTTGAAGCCTTCTCCAGCGTCACCATTTCACCAACACCTTCGGGACGTTGCACTACGTAAAACACGACTCCCAGGTAAACTGGGGCTAAAAGCACATATTGCAGCAATCGTTTGGAGTAAATCGCTCGCGTCTCCTTTTTGAATGAGCGATAGATCAAAATTAAACCGTAGGCCAAGGCAGCAATAATAGTAGACGGCGGATTTAGTAGGCAGCCGGCCAAAAGCACCAGCAATACTGCTTTGTGATTACCTCGTAGAGCAAAATACAAAAAACCAGTTAAGATCGGCGCTGACCAACCACGCGGTAGACCACCGGTTAATCGTTGAACAATATTTCTTGTATGCATGAACCAGGCGACACTAAAAAGCGCCGGAACAGTACCAGCGGCAAATCGCACCCCAAGAAAAGTAAATATGACTGTCAGAGAAAATTGGATCAACATCACCCAGTGACCCATCATGATCGGACTTTCAGTTAAGTAAGTTACGGAATAGCAGATCCAGTAGTGCAGAGGTGCTAGGTACCCGACCATCACTTTGGTAATCAGATCACCATCGAATAGGCCCGGGTTGTAAACAACATGGAAAGGATAAATCTGCTGAAGGGCATCGTCGGTAGTAATTCTAGGATCGAACCAATAGCTAGAGAGAGAGTTCCAAAAGAGGTAGGTATATGCCGCAACCAGGACCGCAGATATTACTCCTAACACGGTAATGTGCCGGAACGGCTGTAGGCCTCTGGCTGGTATTGGTCCAGTCTCTGACTCTGGCAATTTTAAGCGCGGATGTCCCATTTCTAGCGCAAAGTTACAAAAATCTAAGGCTTTAGCCACAAATCGGTAAAATGACTACCGAATTTAATCTATTGTGCTTAAGTGCGCTATACCGTGACAATACAAGCGAAATTATCAACAGGATTGGAGTTTTGGATTATTTTTATGAGAATTCTTAGCAGCTTATTGATTATCGGTCTGACCCTCAGTGGCTGTGGAGGGGGCGGCGGGGGTGGCGGCGATGATTTTGAGGCCGCCTCTGTATCGGTCTCGGTTTCCCCGTCTAGTATCGACACAGGGGACAGAGCTGAGGTTAGAGTTCAGGTGAGTGATGTCACCCCAGACGGAATTATTTTAAAAATCAGATTTCCAGCTGAATTAAGCTACGTAACTGGAACTTCCTTTCTGCAAGTAGCAAGCGACCAAGAAGAGGATCGCGATATTGATCCAGTCTATTACGTACCAGGCGATACCGAGGACGCAAGCTTCTTAGTCTTTACCTTTACCCTAAGTGATTTTGGCCAGGACAATAGCGGAGAGGTTGTCTTCCAGCTGCGCGGCGATGCCCCGACCTCTAATGATAGTCTTGAAGGAGTAGACGTCGATGCCGACTTCCGTGGAACCGAGGAGCTGACTCAGGAATTTGCCACCGGAGAATTTAGCGCCGAGGACCACACCGATTTGAGAGTCGAAGACGAGGCCAACGCTTAAGGCTAACCCCTCTAATTTCATTACT
>CAZJXY010000011.1:0-20643 GCA_964549925.1 uncultured Bdellovibrionales bacterium
ATTGAAATTGTGCGCCACGCCTGTAGCAAATAAGCTCACTGTCTCGAGCCGCATATGTTCCTTCATTTTGCGCTCAAGCTGCCGGGTGTGGGTTATGTCATCAAACAACCAAAGTCTCCCCGCATCACCATCACCCAATGCTATCGGTTTGGACCTTACCTGGACATATTTCAATGCAGGTACTCCAAATTTAATCTCCTCGAAGAACATCTCGGTCGAGTTTGTCAACAACCTAGGACGAGCAGCCTCTGCCCATTCGGAAAGATTCCCCCCCAAAATGATCTGGAAAAGTTCCTGGATATCATTCGGCACTCGATCGGCGCAAAGTGCTTTGGCATTCTGATTTGCATATACTATTTGGCCATTAGAGTTCTGCAAGACTATCGCATCTGCGAGTGCGTCACCCATAGTTTGCTGAATGGCGAGAGTCTGCTCTAATTTGTGCTTTTCGACTGTTAATTCTCGGCGAGAAGTTTGAAGCGCGATCTGATTTTCAAGCCGCGCCAATAGGACGGTCCGTTCGACTGGCTTGGTAACATAATCATTAGCTCCAGATTGCAGACCCAGGGCAATATCCTCGGCTTCAGTCTTTGCAGTCACCAATATTATTGGCAACTCTCCCTTACTGAATTTTTCCCGTATTATTTTACAAGTCGATATGCCATCTAACTCAGGCATCATTACGTCCAGTAGTATCGCATTGGGAACTTTACTTCGCTCGATGAATTCGAGGCATTCCCTTCCGTTTGCTGCTTCCTCAGTTCGATACCCATACTTTTGAAGAATACGCTTCAAGAGCAGACGATTTTCTAGCATGTCGTCCACCAGCAGAATAGTCGTAGGCTCTGAGTAAGGGTGCATAAATCTAAAACTCATCCGAACCGAAATTGGTCATGAATTGGTGCATTCCTATCGTCTTAGCATCGACAATTCGGCGAAATTTCCAAAGTCAGCTGCAGAGAGATTGGTGCGCTACTTGCTTAAAGATTTAATCCAAGCCCATTCAGTTAACGCGAAAGAGAAAACAAGTAGAGAGGTCGGATGGTTACGCCCACAAAAGATCACCCTTCCAATTTCAATTTGTTCAAAATTGAACAACCCAGTAACGGTAATGTACAATCAAGCAGGGATAATCCGCCTACACTGGCAAGAGCCATTCCAATCGAGAACTTTCGATCATTCGAAGAAAAGCTCCAGTCTCGAGGACTAATTTGCTCGTCCAGCTTAAGTTACGGCTCTCTCTGGTTTCTGATTGAAACTGAAAAAAACGTATTTCTTTGGAGGCGTGGACTCTCGCTTAGTGCTGAGTCAGAATTTAGATTCTACGTTGATGTACGGGCTCTGGTGACAAAGAGGCTTCAACAAATTCGCGATTCGAAGAAGTTTGGCGCCGACACACCGTTTATTAACCCTCTTTGGAGCATCTCTCCACCCAACGAGGATGCCCTCGAATTCGAATGCAGATATCTAACTACCTTGGAGTCAATCTGGACTAAAGTTGAGGAACACATGCTCGCTCTAAAGCTGATCGCAGAACTAATCGAGGCTCAAACCAAAGAAAATCAAGCTATCGACAGAGAAACCGTAGTGCTTGGCGCATAAAAATTAAAAGGGCCTCTGATGAGGCCCTTTAACAACTATCCTAATTAAGCAATCTTAATTAGAACCAGCTGCTTAGTTGTACCAACCAACGACTTGTATCGATACTGTCGCCTTCATCTGGCTCATCTGTTCCATATACATAGCCGATGTTGGCCTTCATTTGATGTTTCCACCAGTAGTAGTTGACCGTAGCTGATACTTCTTCGCTTTGATCAAGGTCACCAGCGTCTTCATCATAGAATACACCAGAGTAACGAGCTGCGATTTCCCACTCATGTGGAGTTAGGAAATAACCGATCTGAGCGTAAAATCCATCATCTTCGAGGTCTACGCCGTCGTCGAGCGTGCGATGGAAGTACTCAGCTGCCAAGCTCCAACCTTGGTATTTCCAGGTGAAGTCAGCGTTGTAGGTTTGGGTTTCTTGGTCCTCTTCAGCGCCGAGCGAATCGTCGTTATAACCAAAAGTGAATCCCAATGCCCAAGCCATATCCTCGGTTCCATCAACGTCGCCTTCAGCAGATACGTCGATGTCGCCACTGGAGTAACGAACTTGTGCGTAAGCAGAATGGTCTGTGTCTACACCACCACGGTTGCGGCCTTCGCCATCACTGTTACCGTTGGTCATTTGAGCCATCCAGCTTATGTTATCCATGTTACCGCCAACTGCTAAACCGTTAGCGCGATCTTGAGAGTAGTACTCTGAAGCGAGCGAACGATCAGCGAATTGCAACATGGCAGAAGATGAGTTGAACTGACGTGACAACGCTGTCTTGAATTGACCCATTCGGATCCAAGCCCAGTCACAGGCATGCCACTCAAGGTAAGCATCCCTTAGATCCGGAGAACTTGCTCCATCTGCGTCACTACTTCCAACGAAGTCAACTTGCACCTTGTAACTGAACTCATTGTTAAGAGCGTCACCAGATACTTGAAGACGAGCTCTCCTAACGCTAAAGCTTGATACGTTAGGGGTTTCATCGTTATCAGTAAACTCATATCGAGTTTGAAGTTGAGTATTCCACTTTGCAGTGATACCGGAATCTGGGAAGTCAAAGCGGGTACCACCATTGTAGTACACCTTTGAGGAGCCCATCGACCCAGCACCTGCATCATGGCTACTCTTCGTTACTACCCCTTGTTGTACGAGCAGATCATCTAGCGTATTTGCAAAGCTGATCGCTGGAGCAACGAGGAGAAGAGCAACTAATGTAACTATCTTGCGCATGCGCTTCTATGCCTCCGTAAGTTTGTTAATTACAGCCAAATTTCCAAAACTTAGAAATTGTACCGAAATAAGTACAATTCACCGCTTTGATTCATTGTCATGTTAATCACATCAGGGGGATGATTCCGTCAAGGTTCAAAATGCCAAAGTCGGGTTATCAACAGGCAAAAATAAAACCTTGATTTAGGCGTCTCCTTAAGAGACTGAGATTAAATAGTATGATAATTACCTACATACCAAATTCGACTGTTTTTTAATAACTCTGTTCTGAATATTATAACGCAATATGAAAGAATCAAACGATCAACTCGAGATGAGACTGGCGGTTAGACGGCTAATGGAGCGTGAAATTCATAAGTTTGAGAATGAAACGTTCTTCGGCACTGTCCCAAGAGAACTCTTTCGATCGTTGTCAGAAATCGGAGCCACTGCGCTAAACATCTCCGAGTCTTTCGGTGGACTTCAAGCTGACGCTGCAACCATAGCGATAGTGTTGGAAGAGATCGCCACAGCCAATCTTGGGCCGGCGATCTTTATCTCAGTGCATAACATGGTCGCTGGGATAATTGAAAAGTTTGGTTCGAGCGAACAGAAACAACTTTTTTTACCTAAGCTTGCAAGCGGAGAGTGTCTTGGAGCCTATGCGCTGACTGAGCCGAGCGCTGGTTCAGATGCGTCGAGTTTACGGAGTTTCGCAAAGAAGGACGGCGATTTTTATATTCTTAGCGGCGAAAAATGTTACATCACAAGCGCCGGATTTGCAGACTTGTATGTAACTTTCGCCCGTACTGAGGCGGGCAATGGTAGTGACGGAATTTCATGTTTCATTCTTCCATCCCAAACACCCGGATTAGTTATCTCACCTCCGGAAAAAAAAATGGGGTGCGAACTCTCGCCAATTGCCTCACTCTCGTTCGAATCAATCAAGCTTCCTTCGACCGCACTGGTAGGAAAAGAAGGACGTGGATATTCAATTGCACTTAGCGGCCTTGAGGGTGGTCGAATCAATATTGCAGCATGCGCAAATGGTCTATCTACTGCAGCTATTGCCAAAGCTCTGGCTCATATGAAGGAACGCAAGCAGTTTGGCCAACCGCTCAGCGCTTTTCAAGGACTGCAATTCATCTTGGCGGATATGCAAATAAAGTTGTCGGCCGCTCAAGCCCTCACGCGGGAAGCAGCACTAGAACTTTGTGAAAAAGCCAAAGGCGGTAAAGGCCGGAATAACTGGTTAGCCTCGATGGCCAAATGCTTCGCCACTGATTCTGCCATGAGCATCACCACTGATGCGGTCCAACTGTTAGGCGGTGCAGGATACATCAAGGAGTACCAAGTGGAGCGACTGATGCGCGATGCTAAGATGCTTCAGATAGTCGAAGGCACAAATCAAATTCAACGCATGGTCATAGCACGCGAACTAATTCGTGAAGCTTGAGCCTAGTGGCAGTTTTTAAGCGCGCTGGAATTACGACTCTGCCGATCTTAAGACCTAACGGTAATACTGCCCGATTGTGGGACCATCATAGATCCACTCGCGTCGTGATACATCCGGATCCCCACGTTCTGCTTCCTCGTCGACTCTGGTTCGTAGCTCTTGAATTTCGCGTTGTCGCTGAGAGATTATCTCGTCGTTTCGTCGTACCTCAGCTAGCATTTGAGCTTTCTGTTCTCGCTCCCATTCATCAATCATGTAGCCGATTAAAATTCCTGCTCCGACCCCGATTCCCCCTCCAAGCATCGCGCTAGCGGCAACATCCCCGTTGGCGATGATCGAGCCGATCAATGCCCCTGTCCCAGCGCCCACCGCCGTCCCCGTTGCGCCCCAATATACCGGATTTGAGACCTCGCGAGCTGCACAGCCGGACAATACAGTCAGCGCCACAGCGCCAATAAATAACCGCTTTAATTTCATATACTTAGACCTATAATCAAAACCGTTCGATAGCTATAAGAGCTGCCTTATCACTACTGTTATGGGAGAAAACTCGTTTTCTGTAACCTTACCCCCTATTTCCACATCTCTCTTCTTAGTACTACTATATTCACCAGTTCGAAGAATTTAGTGGCGCGTAATTTAGTGCCGATTTGGAGCGGCGAAAATGGCCTCAGATAAGAAGATAAAGATCTTAATTATTGACGATGACGTTACTGCTTTGGATCTGATCGATCTTCTCTTCGAAGAACGTGGATTTGAAGTAGTGCGGCGAGCAGACGGAGTTTCAGCTCTCTCTTGTATAGAAGAGGTCAAACCTGAAGTAATATTGATTGATTTAATGATGCCACAGATGAATGGCCAGGAAACCGTTCGACAACTCCGCAAAAAAGGATTTAAGGCACCGGTGGTTGCTTTCACCGCGCTAGATGATCCAGAGGTTCACCAAGAGGCGATGGACGCTGGCTGTAATCTCGTGCTTACTAAACCATGTAAACCGGCGACACTTGTGAAACACGTGGCTGACCTGGTTAATGCCTGAAAATAGATTATAGCGGTTCTCCCGGTTGAATTAGACCTATTTTTCTAACTTCAAAAAAGTCTTCCCGACGATAATTTCGTCCCCGATATTCAACGGATTATCCTTCCCTTGCTCTAAACGCGGACCGCGATTGATAAAGGTTCCGTTTAGGCTTCCTATATCTCTGACAAAGACCTGAGAGCCTCGGCACTCAATAACGGCGTGCTTCCTTGACACCTTTGCCTCGATATCATCATTCTCAAGATCGATCTCCGGAAAGGAACCGGCATCCGCATCCCACCTGCCGATCAGATTGGTTCCCTGCTCCAACTTAAAAACTCTTCCACTACCTCCACCTTTAATCACCCGAAGCTTGAGACTACTGTTTTCCACCTCTTGGTTTCGCTCAACCACCGGACTGGCTGGTGGATCTCCGGCAATCGAGGATCTGAACGTCACGCTGGTATTCTCAAGTGACGTACCACAGGCGTCACAGTACACTGCCCCGTCGGTGTTATTAGTCCCACATGAGTTACATTTCATCGCAACACTTACTTCAAAACAGAGTTATCACTCAGAAAGCCATTTTCATCATAGATGTGCCCAACAATGCTGGGAAGTTCCATTTGTCAGACACACTGTTCTAAGATAAGTCGAATCTGGCACTTCAATTTACGTATCAAAATGGTAATATAGCATCTCGGTTTAGCTCATGGTAGCGCGCATGCGCTTAACGGCTAATAAACTGAGGGTAAATTTTAATAGATTTCATTAAATTCTAAATAACTAACGTCAGGCAGATTTTTTAATCGCAGCACCAATGAGAGTACAATTCTCTGGGAGATAAGGGCACCTTGGGTTTAATAGTGGCCATAATTTTCGGTATTTCAGCTCTATCGGTAACTAGCGCCGTTCTGTTGGCCCGCACTCGGTCCGTCCTTTCTCCTACCCCTGCGACCTGCCTGACACTTAAAAGACAGGTTAACCTATGGAAAGATCACCAATGGAGAAGCAGATGCTCATCAACGCGATCCATCAGGAGGAGTGCCGGATCGCTATCACCGAGAATGGAGAATTAGTTGAGCTAGAGTTTGAGTCTGATAATAGTCAGAATCTCAAAGGCAACATCTTTAAAGCCCGCATAGCTAGAATTGAACCGAGCCTACAGGCCGCGTTTCTTGATCTTGGCACAAACAGGAACGGCTTCCTACAGATCAACGACATTCATCCCTCCTATTTTCGACGCCCATATAGTGGCGGGACACACCCAGCCAGAGCGAGGATTCAAGACGTATTGGAACCTGGCCAGGAACTGGTAGTGCAAGTTGTCAAGGAAGAGCGTGAGATGAAGGGCGCCACTCTAACAACTTATGTCTCACTTCCCGGACGTTATCTGGTCTTAATGCCCGGCAGTGATCGAGGCGGCGTGTCTCGAAAGATCATGGATGACGATCAACGTGTAAGACTAAAAAAACTAACTAAAGAGTTAGAAATCCCCGCTGGTATTGGGATTATCGTGCGCACTGCTGGACTGGACCGATCTTTGAGTGAGCTTAGTCGCGACTTAGATATCCAATTGAAACTATGGGAGCACATTGTGGGCGCCTCACAAGGCGCTAAGTGTCCTGCGGTGTTGTATGAAGATGGCGATCTTGCAACCCGAGTGATGCGTGATTACTTCACTCCGGACATTCGCGAAGTAATTATCGACGATTCGGCAACATATGAACGGGTAAAGGAGTTTGTCTCTAGGGTGATGCCGCGCTACCGCTCTCGCATCAGGCTGTACGATCGGTCGCAGCCAATTTTTACCGCCTACAACCTCGATTCGCAGGTTGAGACTATTTTCAATCGCGAAGTTAAGCTGCGCTCCGGGGGCGCCTTGGTGATTGAACAACTTGAGGCCTTAGTGGCGATTGATGTGAACTCCGGAAAAGCCACTCAGGGTGAGAACATCGAGGAAACCGCTTTCCGTACAAATCTTGAAGCCGCGGATGAAGTTGCTCGACAACTACGACTGAGAGACTTAGGGGGGCTAATAGTCGTGGATTTTATCGATATGATCGATAAGCGCCACCGCTTCGAAGTCGAAAAGAGAGTACAAAATGCCCTAGAAAGAGACCGGGCAAGAGTTGAAATCGGACGCCTTTCTAAATTTGGCTTACTTGAAATGTCACGCCAGCGGCTGCGTGCTTCGATCAGCAGCCAGAGTCACATCGCCTGTCCGAACTGCATGGGAACCGGTCGAATAAAAACAACCGAGATGTTGGCGCTCGAAGGTCTGCGAAAGATCCAGGCGGCAGTTATTGTGGGCAAAGTAGCAACTGTAAAAGCGCGATTTGCTCCTGCCCCAGCCTTATTTCTTTTGAATAATAAGCGACCAGATCTATCCCGACTTGAAGATGAGCATGATGTCAAAATTTTCATCCTAGCGGACGGCAGATTGCGGCCTGATGATTATCAATTTGAGATGGAGACCCATCGAGCAAGTGACGATGATGCGCCACCCGAGGCCATAAGTGATGAAAATCACTCAGAAAAACTCGATGATTCCGAGGCTAACCCCGATCAAGAAAGAGCCGAAGGATAGGGTTTGCTTGTTTGTGGATAACCAAGCTAGTCGGATCCGATCGGTAGTCCGACTGTCTCTCAAACTATAAAGTTTTCGGGTTGTTAGCCCAATATCGGTCTGTTACCCTAGCTTTAATCTTTTTAAAGTTGGGACCGCTGTGCAAATTGCAATAAAACGCCGCATCGAACTCGGAGTGGAGCTTAGCCGATTAGCCCGCCTGGGAGCGAATTTGGTTGAAGCTCACAGTTTTATGATCTTACTCCCGGCAGCCGCCAAGACACGGCCTGCCGAGCGCTCCGCAGGTGGCGTTCAAAAATCAACTCACCTGGCAGTAGCAGGAGTCCATACCCTCAGCAATCACTTTAAAGAGGACTCATTAGTCCAGATCGGAGACGGCATTCTCGGGTTTATTGCCAAACATTCGCAGGCTGTACACGTGTCACCATTCGAGCGAGATAGCCGTCTGCTTGGTGTTTATTCTCAAGATGTGATGCTTAAAAGTTTTTTGGGCTTCCCCTTAAAGATCACCATCGGCGCTGAAAATTTAACCGGCGTGATGGCTTGTGATAGTAAAAAAAGTTACGCCTTCACAAAACTTCAGGAAAAAATATTAGAGGATTTTGCCATCGAGATCACTCGCATTACCGAACTATGCTTGCAATCCCAACCTGAAGAACGCAAAGGTTCTTTGCGTGAATTTCTTGATCGTGGCATCGATCTAATCGATCAACTTGGGGTAAATGCGGTGGAGGTGGCAAGGATTAAGTTCGTGAATTTAGATGAACTGGAAAGAGTTGTAGGAATCCGAAAAGCATTCGAACTCTACAATCAAATAGTCAGGTTAGTTAGAGACTCTTTACCTGCAGAAATTCCTCTCGAGCAACTTCCGAACGGCGATCTTTTGATGTTCATCGATAACATGGTTACGTCTCTAATTGAAAATAAGATCGAGTCGCTTTGTCAGCACGTTTTTGTCGATAATCAGCGGCTTTTATTTGAATTTAGGCGGGCAGGCGTCCGCCAAATTAAATCTAGATCTTTCACCCTGGAAGATTTAATCGGGTTAACATCCGGACCATGGGCAACTGGCTCGGCTAAGTCTGGCCGGACAGATGCAACTTCTAGATTAGCAAATTCAAACCTAGAGAACGAGGTGAGGTATGAGCGTAAGCGGGCTTAGCGCGCCGTTTTTTAAGGCGATAGAAATTCCGCGGCCGGGGGGACTATTTAAGCGTCTTTGGCTTGAAGATATCGCCATGGATTTAGGAACCGCGAACACCTTAATCTACATCAAGGGGAAAGGAATCGTACTGAATGAGCCTTCGGTGGTGGCAGTCGATGGCCAAACGGGTAAACCCTTGGCAGTTGGCGTAGCCGCCAAAGAAATGTACGGGAAGACAGCGCATGCGGTGCAATGCGTCCGCCCGATGAAAGACGGGGTAATAGCAGATTTTGATATGACCACTTTGATGATTCGGCACATGTTGAGTCAAGTCTGTAGTCGCTGGTCAATCAGAAAACCAAGATTGGTGGTTGGGATCCCGTCTGGAATTACTCAGGTTGAAAAACGTGCAGTGATAGATGCAGCATTGAGCTGCGGGATGCGCGAAGTATTGCTGGTTGAAGAGCCGATGGCCGCAGCTCTCGGTGCAGGATTACCGATTAGCAAACCATGTGGAAATATGATCGTCGATATCGGTGGTGGCACAACTGAGGTTGCGATCCTCTGTATGAACGGAACCGCATACTCAAGTTCCACCAGGGTGGCTGGAGACGAGATGGATGAGGCGATTTCGCGTCATTTACGCAGACTGTACGGTGTTCAAGTCGGGATATTTGAAGCAGAGCGTCTAAAACTAGTGATTGGTTCGGCATTGGCCTTTGATCAGGCCCGCTCGACTAGAACGTTCGGACGAGACCTCGTAAGCGGTATCCCAAGACAGATTGAGGTAACTGACGAAATAATAAGACAGGCACTTAACGAGCCGATAGAATCAATTATCGCTGCTGTCATTACAGCGCTCGAGCGCACCAGCCCTGAGATGGCTCAAGATATTATTAACCGAGGGATCTACCTCGCCGGCGGTGGAGCTTTGTTAAAAGGACTTCCCGAAAGGCTGCAACGTGAAACCGGGCTCCCATTTCATCGAGCTCAAGACCCGCTAAGCTGCGTCGTAAGAGGTGTCGGAAAGATCGTGGAAGATCTCTCTGAGATGAAGCAGCTTTGCGTTGCTTGAACCTAAGCAACACTAGCCGCACACCAACATATAAAATCTCAAGCCTGCTTTGGTAAGAACGAAATATCAACCAAGTGTCGCTTCGGATCTCGTGGATCTATTAGCACATCCACAGATTCTCTCTTTAGATACGGCGTTGGATCAAACCAGATATTATCGCTCTTAAAGACGTGCACCTGATTATTCTCGGGATTTAACCACTGACAAGAGATCTGATACGGGGATTTGCCGTTTACCTTATAAGAAGTATTCAGCTCTGCGCCGTTAACCTTCGCTTGGATACGCCGCCCTGAGCGCTTGAGAAAATCCAACATTGCGGCGTGATTTTTCGCCCAACGAAAGATTCCAACCCCCACCAAACTAAAGACTGCTCCAAGCACTCCTAAGATAATAGGTCCAAGCCAAAGTGAAGTGAAGGAGTTAATCGACGCTGAGGTCGGTGTTTTCGGATCGTAAAGCACCTCAACTTTGTCTCCAGTTTGGTAACTTGGAGGGTTACTCCCGGTAGATCCGCGAAATTCAATAGATTGATTGTCCGCCGTGGTAAAACTAATTTGGGGATAATAGGTATAGCTAGTATTTCCGTTAGAGTCTCTGGAGCTCTCGCGATCCATACTGACAACCGTTCCTTCGGCTTTCACCGCGGTCGCAAGAAAACTTGACTGATGTTTCCAAGCAAAATACCCGCCGGTAAGCAAACCAAGTCCGATAAGTAATACGATTATGCCGCCAATTTTTCCTTTCATAAGAGCTCCAAATAACTAGTCAAAAATCGCTGGTAGCGGGTGCTATACCAACTCTTTCTAAGATTGTCATCATCATCCATCTTCTGCTTTGGCTGAGGTTTTTCCGCAGTTCAATTTCCAAATATGAACCCGCGAGCCGGATCCATGGTCTCATATCTAATATAGTGTACTGATTAACTATTATTCCACGCGCCAATTATCATTTTAAGCTCCATAACCATTTGTATTGTGAGAGTGATTTCACTGTTTGCTCTTCCGATCTTATATCGCTGGATAAACTTGAGGTTTTATTATGAAAAACGGCTCAATTAAAAAGCCGCTGAGCGCAATTATTTTGAGTCTGCTCGTAATATTTGGTTTTAATGGCAATTCTTCGTTTGCGTTAACACTCTCTAAAGACCGTGAGCGCCCGCGCTGCGAGCCACCACCGCCCCCTCCTCCTCCGAGCTGCGATGATTGTTGGGATAACTACAATAGCTGCATCGCCGAAATTGGAGAGACTGCCGGGCCACAGATGGATCTATGTAATAGCATTAATAACACCCCCGGACCGGTTTATCTTGGAAATGGTACAAGTGGCGAGCTGATGCAGGAAATCTGTGCGGAACTTCAAGAGGCAATTGATGAAATGGAGGCCGCTTGTGATGCTGAGCTTGCGGCTTGCTTAGACCATGCTCCAGACCAGCCGTGCTAATATTCTGCCACGTCCCTAGTCATAACTCTTCCAGCCGCTAAATCTCCGACAGTAAGACTCCGCTACCCAATAATTCCTGCTCTTTAGGGGTAGTTCACTAAATTCTTCGAGCTAGGCTACCGCTGTCAGTAAATTCCGCATAACTCTCTTCGGTGGTTTCGATGGATGTTAAGCAGTGAGGCTAATTCCTTATAAAATCACCACTTAGGTTCATTACATTCTGTTAACAGGGAGGTTTTATGAGGAGATGTAACGTATCGCTCGTTGCGCTAGGTCTTTGCGCAATTATCTCAATATGTGTTCCGGAGAGATCTTTTGCGGCTTGCGTAGCCACTCCGGCGAAGCAAGAAGCAGCCGTAGATAAGGCTAAGGAGAAAGCTACCAAAGAGGCCGAGGATGCCGCTGGCGATGCGGTTAAGGATGCCACGGAGGCATTAAAAAAGAAGGCCAAAAATAAACTCAAGGAATTAAACCCATTCTCATCGATTCAAAACCTCCTGCCCGGCACAACAGCTATTGCCAAGGGGATCCGCTGGCTTGTTACTCCGCAGGATGCGTTTGCTTATGTAGCTGCAGATCCAACGGCTAACATTTCGGTCGTAGAAGCTATCGAAGAAGAGGTGCTAGGGGTACGCTGCCGCAGTACCGACAATTCATGTAATATTTCGCTTAGCAGCGGCGTATCAAAACGAGTTGGCTTTAGTGCTACCCCGGATGGAACCGGTAACTATCATGTGCGACTTACCAACGCAGTGTCGCTCTATGTCTTTTTGAGCGCGGCCGCTTATGGCTATACAGAGGCAAGCGATACGGCTGCAATCCAAGCAGCGCTTGATGCCTATCAAGCAAGCCACGGTCCGGGCTCGCTCGATCTTGAATTAAATGGGATCGGACAGGCAGTTGTCGATTCATTACATTCGATAATACCTTAATTAATTAGAGTATCGATAATAAAGCACCGCTGCCCCAAGGCCTCGGTGCTTTTTTGTTGCCAAAGCGCTACAGCCCACTCCTGCCAAAAATTTAGCCTGTTACAACCACCAATCTCGGGATAATAAACGAGAACGTCTTTCAACAAGTGCAACCCTTAGCGCTCAAAAAATAAATTGATCGTCAAACCCAAAATTACTACAGCCACGATTGTATCAGTCGCGCTGATCTGCACGGCGCTCATCTTTATTAACTGCCTTAGACAAGATCAGCCAATAGCGTTTACGCTGGCCATGATCATTTTTCTAACTTTGATTTTACGACTACGGAATGAGTCATCCTGGCGTAAGTCGGCTCAGGCATTCTTCTACTTCTCCTTCTTCGTTGAGATCTCGCTCTTTCATTGGATCGTTGTAACGAGCGGTGAACTTTTAAACCTCCCGGGAATTTTGCAGCTGGGGGTGATGTTAGCGTTTGTGCTCCTATTTTCCATAATTTCCTATCTCTCTGGGATTTTGTGGTGGTATTGGAACAAACTTGTGCGGCAATTAACATCGGGGAAGATTCTGATTGAGTACTGCCTGATCCTTCTCTTCTTAGTTGTCTGGGATCGCTTCGAACCGCGCCCGCCGCAATTTAGTTACTCGGCTTTTATCGTCACTTTGAGCCCTCAGCTTCTCCCCGCAGTTTATCAGGTTACAGCTCTTGGCTGCGCAGCGCTGGTATACGGTGTGATCTTTCCGATTGCCCTAATCCTAACCGAGTATAGACGGTTAAATCGGTTAATTGGAGCGACTCTAATTTTATCAATCGGGTCCTGCAGCGGGGCAATATTGGCCGTAGCAAAATATTCCCGTAATTCTTTGCGAGCTGAATTTAGTTCAAGCCTCCGCATAGCCTTAGTGCAAGACAATCAAACTGTGACTCTAGCTCAGGCACGCGCGCCGACATTTCTTTCTAGTTTTAAGGCCCAAGGGATCGCGGCAATTCACGATAAGTTGATTGAGTCCATCGCAGCTAAGTCGCAGTCGAATTCTGCGGCGGTAATGGTTTTTTGGCCTGAGACCTTAACTGATCTTTCGATCGATGGCAGTGGAGTTTCACAGCGGCTTTGTGAATGGGCCAAAAAGACCAGTGCAATGGTAGTTGCCGGCGCGAATGAATATCCCGAAGGACGGGAGACCGTCGGTGCGCCGCGATATAACGTAGTGGCGTCATGCAGCGCCGATGGCAGCACAGATCTCTACCGTAAAATCGTTCTCGTTCCATTTGGCGAATATATGCCCTTAGCCGATGAAATCCCGGTATTAGATCGATATTTACCAAAAGAGAGAAAACTTGAGCGCGGTAGCGAGATCGATCCATTGACATTCAAGGAACCAAATTCTCCAATCCTTCTCCCGGCGATCTGCTACGAGGTTATGTTCGATTCCCATATCGGCCAGTTTCTAGCAAAGATTCGGAAGCTGCATCCTAATCGCGAGGTGATCCTTACAACCATTGCTTCGGATTCCGCTTTCGGTAGGTTTATTGCACCGGTACTTTATTCATTGCTGGTGCGCTGGCAGGCGGCACGTTTTGGACTGCCTACCGTCAAGACCAGCGATACGGGGTATTCCCAGGTAATTGCGCCATGGGGGGAGATACTAGCGAGCTCAGAGATAAATAGAGAGGAGCTGGTGTATGCTGACCTTCCGATGCACAAAGGGGATTTTTAGCGCGCTTTCGAATCACCCAAACCCTCTTATCCACTCCCCAAAAAACCAAATTACATCAATTACTAATTTTAATAACGAACCGTCCCCATCGATCCCTAGAAAATACACACCCAAACCAACCGCACCCAAATGACACGCTAGAAACGAGAGTAGCGGAGCAAGAATAGGATTAAGCACAAATCCGAGCATCGGAAAGGTTCCAAACCAAAAGTACGAGACTAGCCCAGTAAAAAAAGTGGCGAGTGTGCTCGAAAATAAGTACTGCGCGAGTTTCCCCTGAGCTAAGCTACTTCCGATCGCCAGACCAAAAAGAGCGGCAAAGCTAAGCTCCATACCAGGATCCAAGATTGCTCCTGGAGTTAATGCGTTAATTACTAAAAGTACGGCACAAAGCGCCTGAGATCGTCTCACATTTTTTTCAAACAAGAGCATGCTTGAAGAAAAAACTGCTGCCAGAGCCGCACGAAGGGTTGCGCCCTCCAAGCCAACCAACTGCACAAAAAGAAAGGTAACGAACAGGCCGGTCAACGAGGAAGTCAGAGAATAATTTAAGCTAAGATATAACGCCGGGAATATTCTAAATATCCCGCTCACCAGCAAAGTCACTGTTAAAAAAACTAAGGTGACTTGATACCCAGATACGACGAGTAGGTGCGCCAACCCAGTTCTCTTAAATCCGCGCTCAGTCTTCTCGGATGATCGATCCGAAATGCCAATCGACATGGAAAGAAATAGCGCTGCTCTCTCTCCATCATCAACTACTGCAGTTACAGCTTTAATTATCTTATATCGCAAACGCTCGATCGCAGAGAGTTGGTCATCGGGCTTAGCTAGCCGAGTGACATACGAGAACTTACAGGTTGCAAGATACCCTTTTCGCAGCATCGAAGCGTCATAGGATAAAAGCTCTCCATACTGTAACGCACGAAACCTTCCGCGAAAGATAACTCTATCTCCTTTTTTTATTGCATTTATATTTTTCCACGGAAGCTCAACCCCCTGGCACAAGACCTTTCGAGAGCGGGAATCCGGCTTTGATGCTGACGCATTCTCACGCCAATAGGGCTTGGCTAAGAGTGCTACTTCCACCCTTCCGACACTTCTTCGGCGCGGCCTCTCCAAAACTTCGCCAATTAGTGTCTCTGACGACCCCCAGACTGGGTCAAAACTCGCGGTATTAGTCCAGGCCCCGCTGACCACACCAAAAAGGGCCAAGGCTACGGCCCCGAGAGCAAATTTTTTACCGAGCACTAGCCGCCTAACAACTGGATAAAGCAACACTGGTAAAAAAATTAAATTGAATCCGTAACTGAGCCCTAGTAGCTGCGCCCCGCTAAAGATCGGCATTGCCAGCAGGGCTGGATAAAATTGCAGTAACCGAAGGAGCTTCCTTTGATAAAGCATCGCGACCCTAAAAGATATTTCATCTAGGGATTCGCCAAAGCGAGTAAAAAGTTTCGGGGTTTTGGATTTTCCTCTTTTAAATCAAGCATTAAGCGGCTTTTTTGAATTTGGCATAATCGAATAGGATTAAGCCACTCACCACCAAATACTAAGCATAACTTAAGAATTAGTAGTGTATCGAGTAGTTGAATAGCTGTATTGCTTCTTGCCTGAAGTAGGGCCCTGCTTGAGGCGAGGTGCAAGCGCTGTAAGTGAAGGATTTTCCTCTAATTGTAAACCTCACTCTCTTTGGCCTTCGGCATTGAAGATCTTCTCTGTGAGTTGCAACGTGATCTCAGTTCGTGGCTGTCTTCCGCATAGTTTGTTCAATCAATAAGCTCCACACGAAAAGCTCTGCGGTAGGCAGCCTCAAGCTGTCGAAGGAGTCAACCCGACTCCTGATCACCGACCAGTAGCCCTGAAAAGTTACTGGAAAGCAACCTCTCTAGGAGTTTCCACAATGGCCACGGCCAATCTGATCCGCGTTCTGCCCAGCGTCTACTTCCCTTCGTTCGATCTCAAGGTCTTCACCAAGGGGCCGAGCAAGGGATACGACGGCGTGACGATCAACCTGACGAACCTGGCGCGTCTCGAGAACGGCTCGACGATCTCCGTCGGCGACAACGAGCGTTCCAGGGGCCTGAAGGTGTTCAACAACGTCTCCGTGAGGAGCCCGGGCAAGCCGAATACCGTGGAGCTCACGCTGGAACTCCTCGAAGGGTTCCAGTTCGTGACCAAGCTCGACGGCACTCCGGCGACGAACGACGCCAAGCAGTCCGCGACCCGCATCGTGATCAAGTTCGAGCAGGAAGGCTGGAAGATCGTGGGCAGGCCGAGCTTCGAATTCGTCTATACGGAGGTGGTGAAAGCCCCCCCGCTGACGGAGAAGAGGAAGGCTGCTCCGACGCCCCCGCCCGCCGCTAGCGCGATCACCCGTGAGGTGCATTCGCTGGCGGAACTGCCCGGGCTCGTTCGCGAGGCGTCCGGCGCTTTGACCTGACGGCGTACTGCGGTTCTAGGTGTCTTTTAGATACTTAGTACCAGAGGAGAGGGTGAATACCTATGAGGTGAGAACTGTGTCCTACCCGGACAAAGCTCTCTATTTGCTAAAAGGTTCTTTCACCTTACGGCGTTTGCCCTCTCCCTTTACCAGCGACAAAACATATCTCCACAACTCCCTTGAACTTGAACTTCTATCTTAAACCAAAAAGTTCAAGGGGATTGATACGATATGAATTGACACTGGGATAATAAAAAAACCGAGTTTGAACTCCCATTCAAACTCGGTTTCGGATGACACTGTGAAGAATTAAATCTTCATTTAAGTAAGAACATTCTTCAAGCAGGTTCACTCTTCCATTAATTTTAGACAGATCAGCAAAGATCGATAGAAAATCCTTCAATCATTTCGCCAAAGCCTGTCACCCTACCCTTTCTTTTTACGTGCGAGGTGCAATCACAAGTTGCACCGCCGTTACAAAGAAATCAGTCAAAAGTAAGTATATAGAGAAAGGGTAGGGTGACAGGCTATTCGACGAAAAGATGGTTTGAAACCTTCTGTTCGTTGGGGAATAACCTCTCACCTTTGCTGACCACCATTGGGGGTGGTCTTGCTAATACGCTGATCGCATGATGCTTTTCAGCGAAGTAGCGGAAGACCTGTGTCTTTAGGGTTTGAACCGGTTCGTCTCGATTGTGAATTCCGATCGCTCGAGTAAACACCCTGTTCCTCCTAACGCGTCGCGTCGGGGTGAGTCAGGACGAAATTCTCGGGCAGGATCGGGTGATCCTCGTCGAGCACGGTTCGATGCAACAGATCGCACAGCTCGGCACATTCCTTGGTGCCCTTAAAGCGTGGATCCTTACGTTTTCCACCGGGAACTTCGATGTCGAGCACGATCTTTGATCCGTGCTTTCGACCGTCGTTGCCGATGAAGTGTTGAGAGAGCCCGATCACTCTGGTTCCCATGTAGACCGCCTCTTCGAGAGAGTGGGTCACGAGGAGCCAGGTGTTGCCGGTTTTCTCCCATTCGTTCAGCGCGAAGTTTTGTACTTCGTGCTTAACTCCCGCATCGAGCTTCGAGGTGAACTCGTCTGCTAGCAGGATCTTAGGGCGCATGATCATCGCAGACGCAATGGCCACACGCTGCTTCATCCCACCGGAGAGTTCGAACGGATACTTATTCTTGTCATCCTCCGAAAGTCCGGTCTCACGCAGGTACGTCAGCGCTTGCTGTCGAACCTGGCGCCGCTTACGGAAATAGGAGGGAAGAAAGAGGCACCGTTCCGGAATCGAGGTCTGCTCAAGCAACGGCCCTTCGCAGACGTTGTCCAGCACCGTTAGA
Source organism: uncultured Bdellovibrionales bacterium (assembly GCA_964549925.1). Taxonomy (GTDB): domain Bacteria; phylum Bdellovibrionota_C; class UBA2361; order UBA2361; family J135; genus CAZJXY01. Next base: position 17,966 of record CAZJXY010000011.1, read on the forward strand.
TCCTCGAACAGACCGATGTCTTGCTGCACGATGCCTCGATCGCGGCTGAAGCCGTCGACCGCTGCACCATCGATTCGCACTCTACCATCGGTAGGAATGCCGGAACCGAGAACCATGTCGAGCAGCGTGGTTTTGCCGCATCCCGAAGGACCGACAATCGCCACGAACTCACCCGGCTTGATTCGCAGGTTGATGTCCTGAAAGACAGTGAAATGACCACCGCCTTCCTTGGGGTAGAGCTTGCTCACCCCTTGGATTTCGATCATGTGCTTCATCTTAGTTACCTCCTTGGTACCAACGGAAGCCCTTCTTCAGCCACTGTCCAAGGAGCCAGTCAACGACGATCAGCCCGATCACAAAGGTGACGTTCATCACGATCACCGATTCGATCGAGTTGTTACGTTGAGCCAGTCCAAGACGCAGACCGAGGCCGGTGTTGCCGCCCATGGTCTCGCTAAAGATCAGGATGCCAATCACCGACTTGATCGAGAGTCGGATGGTGTTTAGCACTCCTGGAAGAATCAGGCGAAAGGTTCGCCGGAAAGCTACCTCTGTGTCGGTTGCTCCAAAAGTCCGCGCCTTGTGGATCAAACGCGGAGGGACTTCGGAAGCTCGGAAGAAAGCATCCAACGAAGCGGTAGGGGCCAGAGCCATCACCGCCAGAAAGATGCGAGTGTGTTCGCCTTCCTTGAGGATGGCAAACACCAGGATCACGATTGCGAATGCATTGATCTTGTCTGCACCCCACAGCGTGAAGCGGTGGAGCAGCAGATCGATCCTGGCAAAACGCGCCATCGCGACACCTACCGGGATGGCCAAGAAGATGACGAACAGCGCGACGAAGAATCGCATCGCTGTCCATCCGCTATCAAGCCACAGGGTGTTGGCTTCTACGGCCAGCTTGCGGAAGGCCGAGATCCAAGCAGACACGAGCGGCCAAACTTTCTGACGAGCGTTTTGCTCAGTCTCGTAGAAAGCCTGGGCGAAGTACGCAGTACCCAGCGCCACGAAGAACAGGTTCGGAAGCACGCGCTTTTCGAACTTGGTAATCTTCGGGGTAGCAGTGAACCAGTACTTGAGAATCCAGAGGATTGGCCCACGGACTTTGACTGCGCGGAAGAAAATGATCTCTCCGAGCAACAGCAGTCCGAAAGTCGCTAGGCACAGCCACGGATTGCTCGAGATTACCCCGAACATCCAGTGCATTGCTTTTGCGACTCCAACAAAGATCGGCTGGACCGTCTTTTCGACGGAACTTACGATCTCTTCGGCCTGAATCAGCATGTTGCTGCATCTGAGTCGCCAGGTCTCGACGAACGTCGCTCCTTCCGGAACGGGTCCAACGAGATAGTCGAGCTCACTGTAAGGCTCTATGGCCTCACTGTCGAGAAGCTCCGCTGGAAATGTCTGAACCCAGCCGACGCCGGTAATCAGAACAGCACCCAGCGGAAGCAGAAAGCCTCCCAATCCGAGAGCCAGAGCGTTTTTGGTCAAAACGCTCGTGCTGGATCTGGAAAGCTTCTTTAGCGGGCCGCCCTCCTCACTGCGAATATCGAGCACCAGCTCGAACAACGCAGCAAGGAGCAACGCCCCTAGAAGCCAGGTTGCCAATGGAAACCTCCTTTGGAGGGAGATGATGAGATGGGTTGGGAGTTTTGGAACAGAACTGCATAACCACTTTGGAAGAGTGAAACCTCCTTGTTGTTCTTACCCCTATTCAGTTGTCAATGAACAGCTATCTCTGGAGTGATTCCGAGACCGTTCAGTGGCAGGTGAGAGAGAGTTTGTGGAAGGGAGTGATTATTCCTCTTTGAAAACATTCGAGTTGAAGGATCATACCTGTCGCCTTACACTTTCTTTTAGTCATGATCATGTAGTGCGGATTCACGATTTTAAGAAAGGGTAAGGTGACAGGTTGTCCTTCAAGCTTCAGAAACCGTTAGGTTTCGAGTTTGATCGAACAACCAGCACCATTTTATTACAGGGAGAGCAGTTTGTTTTCGCCTGAGCGTCAACTACTGCCCTCCCTGCGTCAGCTAGAGATTCAGAGCTTTCCTTCGGCCGCGAGCTTCAGCACCTTGGTGTCGAAGCGCAGGCCGACGGTCTCCTTGTTTCCGAGGACGGTGCCATCGGGGAACTCGATGCCGACTCCCGAAAGCTCCTTGGCGTCGACAGTGGCAAGGCCAAGACCGCGGGTCCCGTACTTCCGACCGATCTTCGCCAGTTGAATGCTCGCGTCACGCACCAAAGCGGTCTTCTCGCGAAGCCGCGGGCTGGTGGTGAAATCGAGCGCTTGCTGCGGAGTCCAGTACATCGCCGTGGTGGTCAACATTCCACGGAAGATCTCCGGGGTGATGCTGCCATCGGCTGAGCACTTGCCGGCCATGAAGGCGATCATCTTGTCGGCTTCGGCGCTCTTACCCGCAGTCTCGCGACCAGGGAAGAGGATCGAAAGCCCCTCATAGAACGCGCCGGTGAGAGCCGCGGTGAACTCGGGGTACTCACGAGCCACCTCCGTTTGCACCATCATGCAGTCGAGAACGACTTCCGGGATGTCAGCCGAACCGTAGAGCCTGCTCATGGCATGAGGACCAGTGAGACTGAGGCAGTCGGTTGCGACCGGCTTCCAGGTGACGGTGAAAGGGTTTGCACCCTTGTCGGTCGAGAACTGCGCCAGG
>CAZJXY010000012.1:0-20501 GCA_964549925.1 uncultured Bdellovibrionales bacterium
GGTAATCCCAGCTTTGACCAATGAAATCGCTGGAGAAGGGGCCGCCATTGTTTAGATCGACTTTCTTATTCGGAATTTTGAGGGTGGTAAAAAGATTGCTCATCGCCACTTGAGACAGAGATTTGATATAGCGGCCTAGAAGTTCAAAGGACCTTGGGTCATAGTTTTGCGGCTTTTCGAACGGCACTCTATTGTTAGGCTCGTTCGAGAGGCATAGACGAAAGTTATATGCCGGAAGTTTTCGATCCCCTGAGCCGTAAGGAGCCAAATTTTCATCGCTGACGTAGGCGAGTGTTCTGCCCTTATCGTCGAGTCCGCTTAGCTTCACCTGAAAGTTGTGTTTGGGAGGACCGCCATTTTGTGTGACCCCGGCATAACTTTCGTTGTAAACTTGCCGGGCTTCACGGCCAATCGCGAAGCTCGCCCCGGCCTTTGCAAGTAGGTCTCCTTCGTATGTAGCATCTGCAAATACCTCTGCAGAAAATACTTTTCCTGAAACGGTTTGAATCGAAAGAAGCTTGGTCCCGCTTTTTGTGACTTTGCTCAAAATCTCGTTGGTCCATAAGGTAATATGATTGTCTTTGAGCCACTGCTGAATGACTTTCTCGGCCTTATGCGCTTCAAATCTCCACGCAATCGGCACGCCGTACTCTTTGCCTACCGCCTCGAAGAATCGTCTTGAGAGTCCGCCGATAAGATTATTATTACAGGTATCCGATGCCCCTAAACCGGAGGTAATCATCCCTCCCAGATGATTGGACGGTTCAATAATTATTGGCTTTAAACCTTCCCGTGCTACGGCGATCGCGGTTGTAATCCCGGCAGGGGTAGCGCCGTAGATCAAGACATCAGCATGCTCTTCACTGGCCGCGGCGAGTGGAAAAACTAGAATTAAACAAAGCAGTAGTCGCAATGCTCCCATAATCCCGCTTGCTATCATACGCGGAAGAAAAAGGGAAAGTGACGTGTAGTCAGAGGCAAGAAATATGGTAAAGACGGTGTTGTACGTAAACTACAGCTTCGATGGGAATATGCCGTTGGAAAATATCAGAATTGTACTTGTTAATCCGCTTAAGGGCGGAAACGTTGGTGCGGTCTGTCGAGCCGTAAAAAATATGGGCCTTTCCAAAGTAGTTCTAGTCTCAGAACGCGAGCTCGATCTGCGAGAGGCTAGGATGATGGCTACTCATGCCTCGGAGATTCTGGAAGCGATTATACATGTTTCGAGTTTAGAGCAGGCCGTAGCGGACTGCTCTATGGTAGTCGGAACATCGGCGCGCGATGGTTTTTATAGAGGAGGATCGAATTCTCCAGAAGGAATCGCCAAGGAGATAGTAGAGCTTTCCAATACGGCCAATGTGGCAATCGTCTTTGGTTCAGAAGATACGGGTTTGACCAACGAACAGATTGGAATTTGCACGCATCTGGTTAAGATTCCGACATCAGATAGACACACCTCGCTGAATCTTTCGCACGCAGTAATGGTGATTTGCTATGAAGTTTTTAAACAAGCGTTGAGAGGAGAGACTCGGCTTGATTCAAAGGACGGCTTCCAGCCGATCGTACCAGCGCAATCTTCCGTACGCGAAGAATTCTTCCGCGCATGGGAGGAGATTTTGCAGGAAAGCGAATTCATTAACGGACTGAATCGCGATCACATCATGCTGCGGGTACGTAAGATATTCTCAAACTTGAAAGCAGATAACGAGGATGTCGGAATTTTAATCGGAATTGCTAGGCAGATCCGTTGGCGTTCCTTGAATACACCGCGCCGCTCAAAATAAACCTCTGAGTAGTCACCACTTTTAGGCGCAGCGGCAAGAGTGCCGAAATTTTACTTTGCGCTGTGGCGACCGCAACAAAGTCTTCTTCGGTATCTTGAGGCACAAGATTCACCTCCTTAAATCCGATGTATCGTCGTTCGATTGGATAGAGCGCTTTATAGATCGCCTCCTTGCCTGAAAATATGGTAAGTGCTCTAGTTCTAGCTTGATCTGGCGAGTGTTCAGACCAGATTCGCTCCGAGTCGGTTGAAATTCGTGAGATAATCTTCAAAACATCATCACGATCTAACTGTTCAATATCTATGCCGAGCCCTAATATGTCCCCAGATCTGCTCACTGCGGCAACTGCCAAATCGCTACAGTGTGCAATCGAGCCCACCACGCCGACTGGAAAGATCGGTTCACGGTTAGTGCCTCTCAAAATCGGCCGATCAAAGTCCACTCCAAGGTCCTTCATCGCAAGTCTCGCCGCTGCCCTTCCTGCTCGGAATTCCAGGCGCCGTCGTTCGGTAGTTCGCTCGGAGAGTAAGGCCTCTTCCTCAGGTAAAACCCTAGCTAGATCTGGGGAATTTAGCGGCAAAGCTTTAAAAGAAATGGTATTACTGAAGGGTGAGGGGATCATTTTGGTTGTTCGATAAATCGAACGACCTTTGCCGGTGTGCCATAGGCAATTGCATTGGCTGGAATGTCTTTATTCACCAGAGAATGTGCCCCGATAATCGCGTTATCACCGATCTGTACTCCATCCATGATCGTTGTTCTTGCACCAATCCAGGCATACTTTCCAATCTTTACGCCACCTCGAATATCCATAGGCATGCTAATCAACGGAGTATCACCTTGCGCTGGCTGGTGGTTACCACATCCGATGTAACAATAGGCCGCTACGAGTGTGCTATCTCCGATCTCAACCAAAGACTCAGTTCCGACTCGAGAATACGCTCCGATATTTACCCCGTTTCCAAGGCGAATCCCGCCGCTCCGCGCAACCAGAGATGTAAAACGGGAGATGCTGACAAAATCTCCGATCTCGATCCAGGATTCGCTGCCACGCACATCGAGTGAAGCGTAGTCGTCGAGCAGGAGCTTTTTTCCAATAGTTACTTTACCTAGATTCCTAAGCACCAGCCCCTTTCCGAATCCTGACTTTCGGCCGCAGCTCTTAAACAGTCCAGGGAAAAGCACTGAACGCACACCATAACCTAGAAGTCCCGGGAGGTTGTTTCCCAAAAGCATGGCAAGTTCGTAGTAGGCCAAGCTCAACCATGAACCATCACTAACTGTCAGTTCTTTATAAAGGCTCAGTGGGGAGCTCCGCATGAATTTTGACTGCTGCGGCGTCATCGCAGGATCGCCACTTGGGGATGCAATGTGCGGGGAAACAGTCTGTGACATCTCTTTTAACGATACCGGTAATACTTAGTCATTCTAGTTGCCACATCTACCAAGGATGGGCGCGCACCAGCGATTTCAAACGGGACTTTAGAATCTAGCACAAGATTGCGCAAACTTACCACTGGATCTCCGTGATTATACTCACCGTGGGCAATTGTTCCGTACATTCCTACTCTCCTTTCTTCGCCCTTAGTCGGCAGCGGATCTGAGCCGGCGATAAGCTTTATCCCACCTCTTCGGGCGGCCCGCATCAATATCGGCTCTGGGTAAACGTCTGGCCGAAGCGTTGTATCACAGATTAAAAGCGGTCGCGCTGTTTCATCGTGAATGATCTTTTTAATGATCTTCCCTCTTGAGAACCACCATTTCCCCGGAGCCCAATTGATAGCCGGGATGCCACCCGCAGCCCATATGTTTTTGAATACCTCCATGGCGGAAAGTGTATTGTCCGGAAGGTCGATTTCGGCTGTAAAACTCAAGATTTCAACCTTCTCCTGTGATATAATTTGCCTGCCAGGGACGATTAGCAGCTCTCCTCCACCCGGAAAGTAAAGCCGTACGCCCGGTGCGTCAGTTGCCAAAGCCTCCACTTTAATTTCTGGGTCTTCGGGGATGTATTGCTTAAGATGTAGGTCTCTGAAGAAATGGCAGTCGTTCCTCTCAGCCAGGCACAGAGTCAATTTTGGTGCAGAGATCGGATCGCGCTTGGAGCTCGCAAATAAACCGGCTAGCGGGTAAATTTTTGGAAGGTTTCGAAGTGCGGCGCGAAAAAGTGCCAAGCAATCATGCTTTGGGTAAACATGCACATGAGCATCAAATACAAAAGTACTATTCATCACAGCGGCTTAGCCTTAAAGACACCTCAGCGCTCCTTGCTTTTCACTATAATTTAGAGTACTTACGCGCTTAGTCTTTTAAGTAGTTTCTCTTATCATCACGTGGCTCACTCTGTCACCCATATTCCTGCCGGAACGCCGGTGCTCGTAACTGGGGCAACGGGTTTTACCGGTGCCTTTTTGGTTCGTAGACTTGTGCAGATGGGGTTGAACGTGCGCGCTATTGCTCGCCCGTCATCTGATATCTCCCAATTCCAGGGACTCCCGATTAAATGGTTTAGAGGGGAAGTGTACGATTCTGCTACCGTTCACAGTGCGGCGAAGGGGGTTGAATACATCTTTCACGTAGCTGCTGCCTACCGTGCTGCAAAAATTAAAGACGAAGATTATCGAAACGTTCACGTCGAGAGTACTAAACTTTTGGCTTACGAAGCTTTAAGAAATCCAAACTTTATTCGCTTTGTGCATGTTTCAACTGTTGGAGTTCACGGGCATATTGATAACCCTCCGGCAGATGAAAACTATCGTTTTGCTCCCGGTGATATTTACCAAAACACAAAATTGGAAGCGGAACTCTGGATTCGTGAGTTTGCAAGGGAGAAAGGGTTGGCAATCTCTGTGATCCGTCCGGCCGCGATTCTCGGCCCGGGAGATAAGCGCCTATTGAAGGTTTTTAAGATGGCGTCAAAGCCGATCTTTCCCCTGCTTGGTTTTGGAAGGTGCTTATATCACCTAATTCATGTTGAAGATTTGGTTAGCGCTATGCTGCTATGCGCAACTCATGAAAAAGCTCTGGGCGAAGTATTTATTTGCGGAAACAACGATCCGATCGAATTGGCCGATTTAGGTAAAATCGCGGCTGCTGTGCTCAACAATAAATTCATGGTCGTACGTATTCCGGTTACACCATTTTTTATCGCGGCTGCATTGTGCGAGCTTATTTGCAAACCGCTTGGCATTGAGCCGCCGATTTATCGAAGGCGGGTAGCGTTTTTCACCAAAGATCGCGCTTTCAACACAAAGAAAATAAGGGAACTGCTCGGCTTTAGTCCAGCTTACACCAATCAGACTGGGATTGAGGCCACAGCGCGCTGGTATGTCGAACATGGATGGCTGGATTCTAAGAAAAATTCCTCGCCTAATTCTGCCTCTGCGGTTTCAAACAGTTAAGTATCAAGGGAGTTGCTCAGGTGATAAATTCGATTACACTTCTCGGTTCCTCCTCAGGTCGAAATGCCGGTGATGCTGCCTTGGTCTCTGCGATAATGGACTCAGTAGATCGCGAGCTAAAGCAGCGAGTCTTGTACGAGATCCCAACGCCCAAACCTGAATTTGTCCGCGCTGAGTACCCTCACAATGTTAAGCCACTTAGCATTATGCCATGGAACCTGTCTGTAAAGATGCTTGGCCTTCCGACTTATAAATCCGTGATGCGTACCGATCTTAGTCTAATCTTTGACGCAGTGCTTTTTGATCGCTCACTCTACAACCCACTTTTTAACTTCCTCTCGTCGTTTTACTTGATGCTCCCCAGGGCTAAGCGTAAAGGGAAGAAATTGGGGCTGTATAACTGCGGGCTCGGACCGGTGACCAGTGCAGCTGGACGAAAAATGTTGCGCGAACTTTTGGAGCAGGTCGACTTTATCACCTTGAGAGATGAAGGCGCACTTGGAATTTTAGAGGAGATCGGGGTTAAGAATCCGCGTAGGTTGTTGACTGCGGACGCTGCGCTCAACGCTCCTTCCGCTCCGCCTGAACGAGCGAGAGAGATTTTAGAAAGTGTTGGCCTAAAATCCGGAGAGGATATTCTTGGGATCAACATCAATTGTTACTTAGATAGCTGGGCAGGACTTAAACGCTCGCCACTATCCGAAGAGGAGTTCTTAAATATTTTTGCCGATGGCATTAATAGATTCTTGGAGAAGACGATTGTTCCAGTTCTTTTTGTCTGTACCCAGCATAGCGATATCGCCGTGTCAGAAAAGCTAAAGTCCAGAATAAAATCGAGGGAGCGTGTCGCGCTGGTACATAATCGCAGCATGACCCATATTGAAACCAAAGGAGTAATGCGCGAGTTGTCGATGCTAGTTGCGATGCGACTGCATGCGCAGATTCTGGCTTCTGCGGAACTCACCCCAGTGGTCGGACTAATCTATCAGCCTAAAGTCAGATATTACTTCGAGATGTTAGGGGCCACCGAGCATAGCTACTCATTTGAAAACTATAACGCCAACATGTTGTGCGAGGCGGTTAGCAAGGGCTGGGCTGAGCGTCGAGCGATGCGTCAGCATCTCACGCAGCGAATCCCCGAGCTTCAAGCCAAGGCTTATAATGGCGCAAAACTTGTCGGTGCGCTTAGTCGTGGCGAGGACATCGATAAACTTATCACCGAGCTGCAGCAGGAGAACTTAAGCCAAAGTTATGGAGCGTTAAAAAGCGCTTCAGTGATGTAACGGTAGAGTGATGCGCGGCAGGATTTGGCGAGACTTTCTGGATAGACTGCTAGTCAGTCAATCTAAGCTTTTGTTCCTCACTCTTATTCCGTTTCTTGGCGCTTGTGGTGCATCGCAAGCAACTCAAGGGAGTGCTGAAGAAGTAATCCACGTCGTAGTTTGCTGGTTAAAGCAACCGGGGAACCTTGAACAGCGAAAGGAGTTGATTGGTGCGGCCAAGGCTTTAAAGGAGATTCCTGGGGTACTCGAAATTCGCTCCGGGGAGGTAGTTCCATCTGAGCGACTTGGAGTTGATTCAAGCTTTGACGTGGCTTTTGTCTTTCGCTTTGAGGATGAAGCGGCGCTTCGAAGCTATGAGAACCACCCGATTCATCTTAAAGCTGTAAGCGAGACTCTAAAGCCGCTGGTGAGTAAGTTTGTGATTTATGATTTAAGGTAGATCAAAAGGATCAGCCGCGGTTTGGTATCACGTAAATAACCTGCTATCTAGCTAGTTTGAAAATTCCCACACTCGGAGCACCGAATAGTGCTGTTAGGCCGAGGGCTTTAGCCGAGGTCTCAAGCATCCTAGAGATCTTTACATTCTTAATTTTTCGATGAATTCCCATCGGAAAGAAAAACTGGTTAATCCGACCCTGGTAGGCGAACCCACAATTTGCAAACTCAGCTTTAACCTCAGCGTGCGTGAATATTGTATAATCGCGAGTGTTTCCTTCAATCTTTTTCTTAATCTTAAAAAGCAGAGGCGTTAAGAAATTGAAACTAAATAGGGGAGGATAATCCACTATCACCCCGACCGTTGCTACCCGGCAGAGTTCCCTAATAAATCCCCGCCAATCCTCCATGTGGGAAAGAATGCGAAGCGAGACCACTAGGTCAAAGGATTTATCATCACAAGCAATTGGAAGAAGTTTGCCCACTTGAAATTTAAGTTTTCCTGCGGATAGATGTGCGCTCAAACGTGAGGCACAACTCTGATCACTTCCAAGAACGGTAACGCTATATCCTCTTTCAGCAAGTGGCACAGCAATCTGAGCATGCCCTCCGCCGACATCAAGGATAGTACGCGCTGACACTCTTGAAAGCAGCGTTGAAACAGAATTCTCTTGGCGCGTTAAAAAAAATTCTCCGACATCTCCCGCAAAGCGTCTTGCATACTCCTCGGAAGAGCTATGTAAATCTGGTGAGTCGAGAGATAAAGCGGACATACGAAAATAACCAATCTTAGGCGGCTTCAGCTCTCTCTTTAATCGCCTGTTCGATAAGAAGTGTCAACGCGGCAGCCTCGGTAGGGCCCAACGTGTGTGAAAAGCCCACGATCTCACCAATCTCCGGGTCAAAATCAAATTCGACACTCTCTCCCTTTCCGATCACGCAGCGCGGCGAGAGCTGTAGTTCGGAATCTGAAGAGGCTCTGTAGATACCACCTCGGTAGAGGTAGTTAAGGAATGAGCGATCGCGATCTATCGAAAGCGCATGCCCGTTTGGTAAATTAAGATTGATACTTCTTTGATCGATTATTATCTTCGGGCGTGATGGAGCGGACTCTTCAAGTAAAGCGTCCAGTCTAGCAAATAAGTTCCGCCGGCTTATGACTTCGTTGGTCCACTGATTTTCCGGTTGTGATGCGGCAAATTCCATGAGCGAATAGTAACAAAAAAATCCAAAGATAATAGGAGATCTTCACTTTGTTACAGTCGCTTGTAATCTCCCCTAATAAGGTGGAAAGTAGACTCTTTGCAGTTCACGGTAAAATCAGGCACTATTTCGAGCGACTATTCCGGTTCTTCACAAATGGAAGCAGTAAAAACTCAAAACAGTATTGTAGAAGACCGCAGGGGATCATCACTTCTTAAGATACTCCCAGAGGAGATGCCTCTGCGTGTTAAGTCCCCCCTGCTGGATTCGGTTAGGTGGCCAGATGACCCGCTACTTGATCCTCCGCGCGCGTTGCGGGGGTTAGCGCATATCGTAGATGGTGGACTTTGTCACCGCTGCGGCTCGTGCATTGGAATTTGTCCGACTAAGGTTCTCTCGAGCGACGAGGATGGATACCCAATAGTGAAAAATCTCTCATCCTGCACCGACTGCGATCTTTGTGTACGGGTCTGTCCGGGAGATGAGTTCGATTTTCATAAATATCACGACGAGCAATTTGAAACGCCGGGGGACCTTACCAAAAATCACGGTGTCTTTATCGAGGCGATTATCGCCCATGCGACCGAGGCTGAAATTCGGCAGCGCTCCACCAGCGGAGGGCTGACCACAGCAATCCTGCTTGATCTTTTGGAGAGGAAGGAGATCGACGGAGCGGTGGTAATCATTGCAGATGAAGAGACGCTCTGGAAGGGAAAGCCAATTATTGCTCGAAATAGGGAACAGATCGTCCGAGCCATGAAGTCGAAGTACGCGATCGCGCCGACGAACTCAGTCTTTTCGGAGATCCTAACTCTACCCGGCCGATACGCGTTAGTAGGATTGCCATGCCAGATTCACGGATTTATCAAAGCTTGTGAGTTAGACAAGCGCTTGAAGGAGCGAGTGGTACTTACGATCGGACTTTTCTGCCATGCTGCGATTGAGCCCGAGGCTTACAAAATTATCTGGGAGACCCTTGGCGCAAAAGGCAGGGAAGCCCAACGTTTCATCTCCCGAGTCGGCAAACATCCCGGTGCACCGCATATTGAGCTGAAGGATGGCTCACTTTATCCGGTCTACTTTGGACACAAAAAAGGTTACCGACCTACATCGATGGAGGTAATTAATTTACTATATAGAATATATAGTCCCGATCGCTGTCTTACTTGCTTTGATGGTGCTGCCGAGTTTGCTGATATCTCCGTGGGTGATCCTTGGATGGCCCCACCGGAGTCCGATGTGGATTTTAAGCAAGGTTGGAGTGCCGCCTACATTAGAACTAGCCGTGGAAAGGATGCGATTGAAAAGGCCCTAACCAACTCAAAAATAGTGACTAGATTACTCACAATGAATGAGGCGATTAACTGCAATAAGATGATGACCACTGAGAAGCGCTGGAGAGCGTTTAGAATTATCGAGACTCAAAGACGTCAGGGAAAATCAATTCCGGCCTATGGACCACATGGTTTTGAAATGCCAAAGCATAGCGGAACAAACTTCATTAAGACCGAGATCAACATGCTGACTCACTCACTCTGCTTCATGCCGCGTGCGCGCGCCCGAGCATTGCGCTTCGTCTTGGGGAATGGTGGATATTGCTTACTGTGGCTCAATCATAAACGCCGGGTGGTTCGTGAGTTCTTAAGGGATAAGCTGGCAGCACTAAAGCGCTCCATTTTCGGCCGCTCCTAGTTAACTAGCTGAGCCGCGAAAAATCGGTGGAATTCCTCGGTTTAGGTTAATTACCTAGAACGATTAGGTTAATTTTTGAGCCAAAACGGTAAGGAACTAACAAAACGGACCGACTACTATCCTTGTGTAAAAGTGTAGTGAAGGGGTTCCCTTCGTATCGAACAAGGAGTGTGAGATATGCGTACTAAGAATCAATCCGTTGATATAGATCAAATCAAAAAAGATTTTCCACTGATTGCCTTAGAAACTGGCCATCAGTTAACTCAGGAGCGTGCAAACGAGCTTTACGCTTGGCTGAAGCGCTTGGAGGAGGATCTTTCGAACAGTTGCTTTGAGGCCTGCGAATCTCAAGCTCAGCGTTAAGTTAAGAACGCTTGAGGGATGAGCGACAACACGGTTCGCTCGGTTTCGAGGGCTTTTGTTGCGGCGAGTGGCATGGCAGAATCATAGGCCATGCCACTGCTTAGACTCATAGTTTTGATTGCCGCGCTGTTATTTTCTAGTGTCAGCGCATCTTCTCAAGATCAATCACTATCGGCCAGTCATATTGTGGCTGTGGCTCGCAAAGCTGGCGATTATCTCGTGCGAATGAGTGAGACGAGCGGCAAGTTCGTTTACCTTTTTGACGCCGCAAGTAATACAGCAAAAGACGAATATAACGTACTTCGACATTCCGGAACTGTCTATGCACTGATGGAGTTGTACGGAATAACCAAAGATGAGCGACTCAGGCAGACAGCGGAAAAAGCAATTAGGTACATCGCTGACACATCCAAACCATCCTTGGTCCAACATAGTCCTGGAAAACTAGTCGTCGAGGCCGGTTCGTTCAAGCTCGGAGCAAATGGTCTGGCTGGTTTATCGATCGTAGAATACGAAAGGCAGACCGGAGACACCTCGTTTCGCCCCCTTTTGCGGGATTTGATGCTAGGCATAACCGATTACCAGAGAGACGACGGCTCGTTTGTTTCAAAGATTTACTATCCAAGCGGCAAAGATAGCGGATTTATCTCAGCATACTACCCCGGAGAGGCAATCTTTGCTCTTATGCGGAGCTACTTTTTGCTTGGGGATCGTAGCTATCTTGAGTCCGCTAGGCGAGGAGCTGATTTTTTAGTCGATGTGCGGGATAGGGGAATCGCAGACGATCAGCTGCCGCATGATCATTGGCTGTTGTACGCACTTAATGAGCTTCATCGAGCACTACCTGAGAAGAAGTATGTTGAGCACTCAAAAAAAATTGTTGGCGCCATTTTACGCGCCCAGTTAGTCAAAGGTGTTTCTACGGATTGGATTGGAGGTTTTGATAAACCACCGCGCTCTTCACCAGCGGCCACGCGAACAGAAGGACTACTAGCGGCCTATCAGATGCTATCTAGAGTAAAGGAAGGTGCTTTGCTATTAAGCATGCGCTCTTGTATAGAGCGCGCAATAAATTTTCAGCTAAGAACGTTCTTGGACGAGAAAGATGTTTTGAAATACGCCGCCGGAAGAAAACTAGTAGGCGGGTTTGTCGAAGCTCTAGATGAGAGTACAATACGAATTGATACGGTCCAACATAACTTATCAAGCCTGGTTGGGTATCTTAGAGAATTTCATCCCACTTTAGATCTGCGGAATACCACAAAGTGATTTACTCAGATGACTTCTAGTGCATGAAGTCGTAGCCCTTAGACTCGGGAGTAGGGCCTTGGCGTTGCTCTTGCGTGGCAAAAGTTCGGATGTTTTCAACGTTATTTGTTGCACCCAACGGATCTACCACAAAAACTTTACCGACAGAATTAATATAGAATAAGCGTTCATCTTCTCCGTGCTCTTTCTTTATCCTCGGATCAAACGCGAAGCGCCCATTTAGTAACCCCTTCTTTCTCAATTTTTCAATTAAATATGCAGCGAGCAAGACTTGATGTCTCGCCACTCCAACTCGGGCTTGAATGAAGATATCTAGGGATACTTTTGCGTCGGCACCGATATTCTTATCTTTGAGTAACTTAGTTACTGCTGCTGGATCAAATTTCAGAGTATGCTGAACGATTCTAGAAATATCAGTCAGGATCCCTTGCTTGAAATTCTTACCCTCCTTCTCTCTCTTTTCCGCTAGTTGGAAGATATTCTCGAGAATCTGCGCAAGGTATCCGTATTTTTCGTCAACCACGATCGCTTCATGAGCCCCAGCGCTAACGAAGATTCCCCCGGTCACCACAGTCTCTTCCCCAATCATCGGCCGACCACGGAAATAGCCGTACGGTGCGTTAAATACATTTGAGGAGGCATACTGCGGAGAGTGTTCGATCTTTCTCAAGGCTTGGAGAAAGCGGTTTTGAACCTTTGTCTCCTTGTCACGGGAGAGCTCTTCACAAAGTACTTTTTCATCTTCACTTAAGACAGTGATTAATTGACGGTTCTCTTCTTGGTTTGCTTCTGTGCTCAAGATCCTTCCCTCCCTTTGCCCGAATTTCCATCCTCCCCGTTGCGAGCAGGGAATTATCTCAGGTGCAGTAGACTTCATAACCACATATCGGGGATTTGGGCGTTTCTGCTTCAGTTTGTAAGTTGTTGTAATTATTGTGGGAACATTAAGAGAGCTTCCTTCCGCCTTGTGTCAGTGCAGGCTTTGTTCTTTATTCACCCAGAGGTCAAATTGGATATCACCATCATAACTTACCTAGTAATTCTGTGCTTCGCGCTTTATCTCTTCGTACGTGAGCCCTTTCCCATTGAGATAGCCGCGCTTGGCATAGCAGTGCTCCTCACTGTAACCGGAATCTTATCACAAGCAGAGCTACGACAGAGCTTTGCCAATGAAGCGGTATTTTTAATCGGGGCAGTTTTCGTCCTGCTAGCCGGTATGACTGAGACTGGAGTAATTCTGAAGCTCGAGAAGGCACTGCTTAAGCTGACTCGCGGAAGCGAGTCCAAGGGATTTTTTCTAGTCTTGGTTTTTTTCGGTTTAGCATCATCCTTTATCGGAAATACCGTCTTAATTGCTCTTGGAATGCCGATTGTGATCGCAATCTCATCTAGTTATTCACGCGGACCAAAGCAGTGGTTATTACCAATGTCGTTTGCAGTCGTACTCGGTGGAATGAATAGTCTGCTTGGCACTAGTTCTAACATAGTGATTAGCGGCATGCTTCCGCAGTACGGTCTCGAGCCGTTCTCATTATTTACCACTGGGTATGTCGGGTTTCCGATCTTTCTTGTTGGTTTAGCGTATCTTTGGATATTAAGTAAAAAATTGCTCCCAGTTTCAGAAGGGGAGTTTCAGCTCGAGCGAGTCGATGTGAAGTATAATTTGAGAGCTTATACCACTGAAGTAGTGGTCATAGAGGGATCCCCGCTTTGCTATAAGACGATTGACTCAGCCTCGGTGTTACGGGATTCAGATTTAGTGATTCTCTCGGTCTCACGCGATCAACTGAGAAATATCTCCCCGCGTGGTGGCTTCATTCTTGAACCTGGGGATGTGCTCTTGCTCGAAGGGAATATCTCCAAATTGAACGAATTAAAAGATCGCTGTGGGCTGCGCTTCATCGAACAAGTCAAACAGAAAGAGCGCGGCGTAAGACCTGACACAGAATCGCTTGATCTACACGAAGTGGTAATTACAAATAGCTCCCAATTAAAATTCAGAACGCCTGCCGAAATTTCACTTCGAAACCGTTATCGCATCTCGCTCTTGGCGGTGCATCGCCAGGGAGAAACGATCCGAGATTCATTGAAGAATCTAAAGCTTCTAGCAGGGGACATTTTGATCGTTCAGTTTTTAAGTTCAATTGATAATCGATTGCTTGAACAGCTCGGACTTGTTCCGCTGCAGATCGTGCCGTCTGCACTGGAATCTGGTAAGCCTTATAAGGCCATTCTTGCGGTAGCTATATTCATACTCTCAATTCTGGTTGGCTCATTGACTAGTATGGGACTAACCCTGGCATCGCTTCTTGGGGCGGTTGCGTTAGTAGCGTTTAGAGTCTTAGACTATGAGAAGCTGTACTCTCATATCGAGTGGCGAATTCTCATATTCATAGGTTCGGTGATTGCCCTCGGAAAAGGGATGGAAAGCAGCGGAGCTGCGGTAGCCCTCTCAGGGTTAATCTCTGAATTTCTGACCGGACATTCTCCGTACATGGTGCTCTTTACATTTCTTGGATTGGCTACTCTACTTACCCAAATTCTCTCAAATCAAGCAGCTGCGGCACTTTTGATTCCATTGGCTGTAAATACGGCAGTCACCATGGGGATAAGCAAAATGTCGCTGGTGATGGCGGTAACAGTCGGGGCTTCACTCACCTATCTTACTCCATTCGAGCCGGGCTTTATGCTGGTCTATGGTCCGGGCCAATATCGTTTTATGGATTTTGTACGAGTTGGATTGCCGTTAACCTTGATCGGGCTAGCGCTATCTATGCTTTTGATCCCTTATTTTTGGGGGTTCTGAGAAATTATTCCGGGCAATGCGCCAAAAAACTTAGATCTAGGATATAGCAGGTCAATAGCAGCGGCTTTAGCTTGTTGTTCAATTGCTTTATCAACATGCGAGAAAAATCCGATAACTTGGACGGAAGAGAAGTCTCGTTTGATTTCCTTAAGTAATTCAATCGTGTCTACACCAGCGGCATTGAGATCTAGGATCACGCGAATATCAGTACCGCCTTTTATGGCGGCTATCATATCGGCACTATTTTGAACGTTTTTTGATTCAACATTCATTCCGCTGAGCACCGAATTTAACTGACTTCTAAGCAGTAGATTTGGAACTAGAGTAACTATCATCGTAAGAGGCACCTGGTTAAGTTAACTATAGCGCAGTTTGAAGAGGTCTCCGTGTCCTCCTAATAAAGTCGTTGCGCTTGCTATAAGCAATTGTGTCGCTTTATGCCAGCGGAGAGTCTACTTTATTCACAAAAGTACTCAATATGTCGAAACTCTCAATCGAAACCGTGCTTTCACTATGACTTTCCTCGCGTTTACCTTGGCCATTGACTGTGAGATCTTCGCTTAGCGGCAAAAAGTTACTTTGGGAATCATCTATCCTGGAGTCTATCTCTTATGCTTAACGAACTAATCATCGCCAAAGGAGTTCTCGGTGGAATTTCTGTTCTGGTGGGGTTAATCACTATGGCGTCAATTCTCTTCGTCATCTCCAGTTTTGGCCTGTTCCTCACAAAAGCAAAAAGTTCTAGAGGCATTTGGATTGTTCGATCAATTCTCTGGATGCTCGGTGGAATGGCAGGTTTGATCGTAGCCCTCATTCTTGGCGGGATGATTTACGGGTACTTTGGCTTTGCGAGAGAGCAGTATGCTTTCAATCTGGATCTTAAAAATCCAAACTCGATTGAGCCGTTTAAAATTAAGCCATGCCTTGAGAAAGAATATAGCGCTCAAGTAAATCAAGATTGCATTTACGAAGGGGAGATTACAGTCAAGGCCGTATTTTCTGAAGATCGGCGTATCGAGACTAAAGTGAAGGCACTCTGGGCTTCAGGTGAGGACGGCAGATTAACCTCGATGCATCTATTTTATCTTCCGATGAGTATGGATCAACTGCTCACTACAGCTAAGCCTATATTTAGTGACTGGGGAATAGCTGCGGAAGAATTGGAGGATTGGCGCGCTAAGGCATTAGTTGACCCGGAGAATGCTCCTAGATATTTCTATCTCCCCGATGAATTACGCAAGAATCCCTGGGTCGAGATCTCGCTTCGGCACTTAGAAGGTAACGAGCCTAACAACTGGTCGATTAGTGTGAAGTGGCATTGGGATAAGTTGGACTGAGTATGCTTGTTAATTTTTAAACTCATATAATTTTGCGATCGAGAGAGATGCCGAATTTGCAAATTATAGCTAAGAGATATTTTTGAATGGATCCCACGGGTCACAACTACGCTACGATCTCCCAGGATCTTGGCGCAATTTCTGCTATTCCCCCAAGACGAATAATTTAAGTCCGCAATATCAGATTTTACTTCAAGCTCCTTAAACTAAGGTGGCTTTGAGAGGCTCGAAGTACCTCCACTCCCTCAAAACCGGCAATACCAAACCTCGTTCCAAATTGGAGATTGTGAAACCGGTCATTCAATTTTAATTGGTTTGAAGTAATATCTTCAGCAGTTGCGGAAGGTAACTCCCTTATCAACATGCCTGTGGAGTAATGTTGAAAAGCGATTAGAGAAATTTTTTTTTAATAAAAAAATTTTAAAAAAAAAGATTGAAATTAAAAATTGGGAGCGTTAAGTAGGAATCACAATAAGAAAAGCGAAGAGACTTTCGGAAGTATGATGAAAGTCTGGTAGCTGGAAATCGTCGCCTCAATAGCAATCTCAATCCTGAAAAATCGGTTGAGTTTGTTTGAAGTCGGCCCAAAAGGCAGGCATCAGAAGGCGAAATCCTTCGGGTAAAAGGTGGAATACCGGTTCTGCTGCAATATTCGAAGAGACTGCTCACGACGCGCATTGTGAGAAGTGGCATCGAGGTACTGGAATGCTCTTCAGGTTCGCTTGGGAGATTTTGGTTCTAAAAAGCGCGCTGCTGAAAAAGCTATAGCGTTTTAAAGATGTTGCCGGGTTCTGTAAAAGTCGAAAGATGGCAACGGAACTGTGAGTCAGATTGAAAAGTCTGGCACTTAGCGGCCCTCGGCAAACAAGTTAAACACTTGACCGAGGCATAGTCCCGACGAGATCTTATCTCGATAAATCGGGGATCTTCTCTGAAGTAGGGTGACCTACATGAGGGGAGGGAGTTTCCAGTTAGCTTCCGTGAGGACTTAGCGCACGCTAAGAGGTCTATTCGCTGCGGGTAACTGGCTTTTTGAGTAAGTACCGGTCCGGGTAACTGGATAACGGGGATTAGAAGGCGATAAGAACGGGTAACCGTCGCAGGCTAAAACCCAAAAGAGGTAACTGCTTTTAGAGTATCTTGTTGCGGTTCCTGGGGAGGAAATGCCCAGGGGAACTGAAAGTTAGAGAGTTGGGTCCGTCACAAGAAGTAACTTTCTGGCATGTGCGCGAAGAGATTGAAAAAGTCTCTTCGCGTCGTTTTTTTTCTACCTCCTACCCATTTTCCTTAAAAATTGTATCGATACCCACACCGGTATTGGCTTACGTCAACTCAACTTGCTGTTTGGGGTCTTTTGAAAAGAGGGTGGAAAAACGAAAATAGCCCTCGGCAATGACCCGAGGGCTACCCTTTTCTTGATTCAAGAAATTGTTCAGAGGTGAGCTAGGAGAGGAAACTTCAGAAAGCAAAGCCTTGAATATCCCTACTGATCCCTACCTCGACTCTAAAACCATTTCCCATTCGACCTTGCGGCAAGCATGCGCGCATTCGATGGGTCCGTCACTATACTTTAGATGGTAAACCTGTAATTAAGATGCAGCAATACACTATTTTAAGGTGAAGATTTGACCACCATAATTTCTCTTACGATCCTCGTTATTTCGGCCATATTGCACGAAATTGCACACGGAGTTGCGGCGTTGGCTCTAGGCGATAGAACAGCCTTAGAGATGAAGCGAATTACGCTAAACCCGATTTCACACATCGATCCTTTCATGACGATTTTAGTTCCCCTAAGTTTAATCTTGGCCGGCTCACCTATAGTCTTTGGCGGCGCAAAACCGGTGCCGGTAGATCCTAGAAATTTCAAACGACCAAGGCAGGGGATGGCGTTGGTGGCGTTGGCTGGGCCAGTAAGCAACATTCTGATCGCGGGCGTGCTTTATCTGCTTATGCATCTTCTTCTTGGAGTGGCTGACCCAGATGCTCCAGGGAGCCTGGCTGTATTGACCTTTCAGGTTCTATTAATCGGTATATTAATCAATATTGTTTTAGCCGCGTTCAATCTATTACCGGTACCTCCGCTTGATGGTGGCAGAATAGTGGTTGGAATTCTCCCGCTAAACCTCGCTCGTGCTTACAGTCGCCTTGAAAGATATGGCCTTATAATTGTGGTTGTTTTGTTGCTCTCTGGCGTAGTTGATAAGATTCTAGATCCATTAATAGATACTGTGATTAAGGTCATATCTCAGACAGGGTAAGCCTCTAAATTACGCGGGAATTTCTGGATTTTAAGGCCCTATGGTGCTATAGAACCACCATCTCGGAGCAGAGCCGAGGGCTCGCTACACCAACGCGGTCGAGAATAAGTTATAACCTCAAGGAGTTATCATGGCTGATCCGGCGCAGAAAATTGATCTTCAACAACCATCTAGCCCTTCCTCTTCAGGAAGCTCAGGAGGAGCCCTGGATATCCAGTGGATTATGGCGCGCGCGAAAATGATTCTGAGTGATCCAAAAGGTGTATGGCCCACCCTAAAATCAGAGTCATTAGACTTAGCATCCCTCTATAAAAAGTATCTCATTCCGTTGGCTCTCGGCGGCGCTCTATGTGGATTCTTGGGGATGTGGCTTATCGGTGTGTCCGTACTTGGAGTAACGGTGCGGGCTCATTTCTTTAGTGGTTTGATGAGTTCCCTAATTAACTGTGCCCTTGGTTTGGGGATGTTTTTTCTAGCCGGATATATATTCCAAGCCATTGCACCTAAGTTTGGCGGATCTACCACCATAGAGAACACTGTCAAATTGATTGGGTTTAGCTCTACCGCGGCGCTGCTCGGGCAATACTTAAGTATCATCCCGATGCTTGCATTAATCGGATCCCTCTTTGGAATATACAGTGTGTACACCCTATTTCAGGGTATTCCGGAGATGACAGGAGTTCCAAAAGAAAAGCGAGCGCCCTTCTTTTTGGTATGCTTTTTAGCCACCGCTGTCTCGACCTTTATAATCTTTATGGTTGTCGGTGCGATATCTCCATGGAGTATGAGTTCTGCGACACCGGGCTTTAACATTGAGACTCAAAATGGGACATTTGATCAACAAAAATTTGAGCAGGGATTAAAGGAGCTGCAGAAATTAGTCCCAAATGCCCCACAAGGCAATTAGTAATCCGACTCGTCTTCAGCGCCCCCGTTGGCTAAGCTTGCCAGGCTGATTCCATATTTTCGGAGTCTAGTCTGACCGACGATTCTTGATAGTCGAGAGACCCCAGAGCGGAATCCGAATTTGGTAAGAAACCGAGTTCCGGTTCTAATCACGGCCTGACGAAACAGGACTGCCGTAAAGAGGGTTGCTCCATCCAATACGCCGAAAATAACATCCGCTACTCCCTCTTGCGCCGTGTACCCGCGTCCTTTCAGGAGAATTTTAAGAGTAAAGCGTGTCACGATACTAATAGTAGCGACATCAACCATTACATCTAGGATTTGAAGTTTTAGTACTGTCAAGGAATAGGCAGCGCCAAAGGCGGCAAGCGCAGCTACTATTGCTGTTATTGAATTTCCGATGAGATGTTTTAGCGCTCGAAAGGTTTCACAATCAAGCTCTGCATAACGCACCAGCACGTGGAAGCGCTCTTTTAGAATTTCATTTGTCGAATCACGCAGAAGTTCTTCGTGATAAAAATTTCGAACTTCTGCGACGTCACGATCCATAATTCCAGCTTCACGTGAAAAAAATGTGAGTTTCTTGAGTAACTTTCCGCTTCGTTCATGGGCATAGAGCCGTTCTACACGCTCCTTAAGCTCTTCAACCTCATCCGAACCACCCACAAAATACTCTCTAAGGTCGACCCAAGTATCACCACCGGTCTCAATCCAAAGTCGTTTCTCTAATGATCCAAGAAGATGGGGGAATGGACGTTCATACCAAGGGGCACTCTCTTTCCAAACCGCGTGGAACTCCTCATGGGCGCGATGCAGTTCGGCGGGGGAGCTATTTTCAAGCAGAGATCTTAGTCCGTCCTCATCCGTTCCGATGTGGGCCACACATAAGAAAAATAGCATCCCCCACGGAACGGCTCCATGATCGCACAGTAAAACCAGTACTTGGCGTTCTGTGCCTCCGAAATTTTCCTCAATTGCACTTCTTAATGGATAGCCGTGAGATTTCTCATAAGCATGTAGTAATTTTTCCCGTTCTTCAGTCCCGAGTCCGATTAGCTCTCTCCCTGGCCAAAAGCCTGGAAGTTTTTCAAGTCCGCAATTTACCTTTGCGCACCACTCCCGTTCTCGGTTTTGCTCAAGCAGCGCTTCAGCTAGCCTAACGAGAGTGCCGCCACCAATTGCTCGTTTACAAGCGCTCAAAAATTCCTCACCCCAGATCTGCTCAAACGACAAGCAAATAGCCTCGCGCTCTCGATACTCCTTCGATCCTAAAAAATTGAGACAGCGTGAGACATTTCTGTAGGTCGGATTATTCAACCAGTCTCCAATCAAATACGCGTCGCCAAAGGAAATTCCCTTCTGGAACAACCAGGTGGCTCGCCGGAAATCTCTGACTCTTAATCTGCTTTGAAGTTGATCTTCAATTCGTTCAAAGATACCAAGACTTTTCCCAAGGCTGAGTACCTGTTCTCGCAGAGCAAGATTATCGATAGGTTTGGTTCTGACGATGACATCCAGATAATTCACAAACTGATTTGGTGCAGTCTCTAGTGCGAGAATCAATCCAGCGGCTGTGGCTTTCTTATCTTCAGGGTTCAGGTAAATCGGCAGGAGCGGGTGAAGCCGCCGCGGAAAGGCAAACCTTGCCATGCGAGAGAGCGGCTCCCCATAGCGCAAGGCGTACTGTTGATCCAATAACGCGATTGCCTCTTGCGGTGCTTCAAATATGACCTTTCTGAATAATCCTTTTGGAGCTAAGGC
>CAZJXY010000013.1:0-20338 GCA_964549925.1 uncultured Bdellovibrionales bacterium
CGATTCTTCAGGCACCAGATGAAGGTCTGAGGCAGCTTTTGATATGGCAAGCTTGACCACAGCCGAGACAAAAAGAGCGGCCGTAGAGGAATAGTCATCGAGCTTAGGGAGGCTCTTATCTGGCAGCGTTCTCGATAATTTAGTGCTTTTGACCTCTTCTACTCGCTGATCCAAAGCTCTCTCATCATTATGATAAGCAGCAAACAACGCTCTCTCAAACGTAGAGCTAGGGAGCGGCACGATTCTCGCTTGATAACGCGTGGCAAATCGAATCTCTTGCTCTAATGCTTTTTTATCATCTCTATCTGAAGCAATTGTCACAATCTCTCGACCGCCAACCGAAAGAATCCCCAAGGGGAGAGCTTTTAGCCTTTTTGCTAAGTCGTAGGGGAGCAAAGCTCGCGCCTTTTCACTGGAGCACTGAACTATTGCGCGCCAATTGATTTCAGATTCACTGGGATCTAAGTTTGGCCTAAAGACATCTTTCACTGTGTAATCCTTCCTGCACTAAAGGTTTCGAAGATAATTTTGAGAAGTTTCCTCCTTTTTTGAAGGGAGAATTCAGAACTTGAGTGATTCAAAAAGACTCGGTAATGAAGCCATTGGAAGGGGACAGAACGATCTACGATTACTCTGCTACGTGCTGAGGATCTTATTCGAAATCACTCAATATCGGCTCCGCTATCTCTCGTGCCTGGATGCAGCAAGTGAATTCGCTTGGCCTAAACTAAATGGCTTTTGCATAGGCAAAAGTCCCTGTCTGCATACACTTTGATAGAAGCGGGGATTAGAGCGTTCACCACTAGAAAAGTCCGTTCCAGACATCCTTATAAATTGATAAGCCTCTACGCAGCTGCATTAACGCGATCTTATCGCCAATGTACGCTAAATTTCTCAGTAATTTCAGCTCATTGCTTATGATGCTCTGCGTCACTATTTAGCCCCAGATCGTTCAGTCAGGCACGGAATGCGACGAACTCTTAGCAAAAGCTAAGAAATTCTCGTGGATTCTTATGTCGGGTGATAATTCTCTAGTATTTCGACCATTTAGCGAACGTCGAGTTGAGCGTGCCGTTAAGCATGTCAGTGATTACTGGTTTCCAGTCAACCCGAAGTTGATGGCTGAGATTCGCTCAAATCTTGCCGACGGGCGATATGAGAACGACTTAAATTCCCTAATTTCCGAGATTACGTCTGATTTCTCCTTGTTTACTCATTGCCTAAAAACTCTGGCCCGAATGCTGAAAGATCAGGGTAACGAGATTTCATATCCCTTTAACCCAATCCAACTCTTGAGAGGAGCCGGTCTAGAGGGCATTAAGTCGATCCTCGCCGTTGATGCTAGAGACCTTTCAGCACACGACTTGAGCGGGGCAAGTGAGCTTCAGACCGCGAGATTCAAGGAGGTATTGATTAGTGGAAGTACTGCTGAACTAATTGCAAATAAATACTCTGTTGAGCCAGAGACTGCCTACTCAGCAGCACTGCTCAGGCAACTTGGGTTTACACTGATTGCCTGGAATTATCCCGGAGTATACGAGGAGGCGATTGGCTCGCTTCAAGACGGTGAATCACTAGATGTGATTCTCGCAAAACAACTTGGCTTTTCTCCTCAAACACTCGCCTTACGCGTGCTTCATAGTTGGGGGATCTCTACTCAAGCCTGCGCCTCAATTGGGATTACAGACGAAAGCCTGGATGAGGAGAGAATTATAAGAAACGCTATTGGCGAGACGATTTCAAGATTATGTAAGGTTGGAGAAGCTCTAGCTCGAGCAAACGATCCGCAACATTATCCGAGCGCCCAAAGAGACTGGGAAGTTGCGCATCGCGAAGTTACAAAGGCAATTGGCGCCGACGGCATTGAGAAAATTCAAGAGCGATACGAGGAGCACTGTGAACTTTATACCGCTCTGGTTCCGCACATTTTCAAGGCCGGGCTAATCTCCGAGCCTCGAGTTGTCATAAAGAGCGAAGAGCGAGAAAAGAAGAATCCTTACTTTACGCGCTGCACACCGGAGCTTCAAGCAGAGCTTAGAAGAATATATCGTGAACTGGCGTCGAATAAAGACCCACAAGATACACTTCGTAGATTTGTCCAGCAGGCCGTTCCTACTGCAAAATTTTGCGCAGGCTGCGTCTACACTATGGATGTTGGATTGATGATGCTAGTCCCTCAACTCCGCATCAGCGAAACGCACCTTAGAAAACCAGATTCAATCGACTACTCAGTAGCCGCGGCAGACTCTGACATCGTAGCAGTCGCCTATCAGATAAACGAACCGGTCGTTGAATACCGCGAGGATAGTGACGGCGCTCTCTTCAGCGGAGTTGCTGGACTCTTCGGTGTCTCCCAACGAGTTGGGGTCTTATACCTTGAGATTCCAGAATGCATCTCTCCTCATCCCGATAATCGGATTATGCTTAATTTTAACGCCCTGCGCTTCGCGCTAAATGACTGTTTAAGTTTACGCTAGCGTAAGAATTATCCCCTACGAGCCAAAAGGGAAGTAAAGGCTCCCGCTCCAAGTCCCTCCAGCGGATATAGCCTGTAGCAGCTGATCTCAGATAGCGTTGTTTGATATCGGGAAAGTTTCGGCTGCTCAAGCAGGCTGAACTCTGGGAAACGTTTCAAGAACCATAGCACCACCTTCTCGTTCTCCTCCGGAGAAAAGGTGCAAGTCGAGTAGAGCAGATAGCCGCCTGGTGCAACACACTTCCCCGAATTGGCGATTATCTGTTTTTGCCGATTGGAATTGAGATTTATCGTGCTGGGATGAAAGCATCCAAGGGCCTTTTCTCCCTTGACTAACAGTGATTGGCCGGAGCAAGGAGCATCTACCAACACCAGATCGAAGCCATCTTTATACTTTGTCGCAAGAGATTTAGGATCGATTGCACTTATCTCACCATGCATACCGCATCGAGCAAGATTGAAAGCGAGTGCGCGGTGACGCTTTCTTATCACCTCATTGAAGACAATTTTTGCAGGACGTAGTGAGCGCGTTGCAAAAATCCCCTTCCCCCCAGGTGCGGAACAGACGTCAAGTACTCGGGGCTCTTTTAAATCAAGATCGACCAAGACACTAACAGCAAAAACAGATGAGGGATCTAGGATGTAAAAGAATCCTTGGTCGTGCAGCAAACTTGCTCCAAGCTTATCAAAGGTTAGATCGACAAATTCAGGGATCCATTCTGGAAGATTGGGAAGTTTTTTAAACACGAAGTCACTTGGTCGATCTTTTAGCCAAATGATTGCCGAGGGAAGAGCGGAAGGACTCTCCAAGGACTGAATGAACTTCTCTCGCTCAAGCGAGTCTGAAAGGAGCTTTGCAGCGAGTTTCAAAAGGTGGTTACTTGGCACTAAATGCAATCTAAGTTTCTTGAGTTAACTAGTAGATCCCTGTTCGGGTGGCGTATCAATCGTTAAGCGCATTATTAAGAGCTCAGATCCACCCTGATCGTCATCTGTTACTGCTAGCACTCTATACTGACTCTCACCAATCTTTTCAAATAATGCTATCGATTCAATTTTAATTCTAAGTGGCCGTCCGTTTTTACTCACAAATGCGTATGCTTCGGCCTTAGAACTCTCCTGCTTACCAACCTGCTTGTCTTCGAAGAGGGGTACTACAGCTACGGCACTGCCCAAAACGTCACCATCCTCCTCCGCATCAGATGTATTTTCAATCGAGGCTGTAACCAAAGCCTGCCTTTGATTCGGTAGTGTTACTGCTCCAGAAAATCCAGACTCGAATCGCTCGATTTTGGGAAGTGTGTAATTAAAGGTGGCGTACTTAGGTACATCTCCATCCGTATCTCTTAACCAATCTCCAAAATCTTTACGATCTATGAGGATCTGAGCATTTTCACCATTACTATTCCTGCGTTGAAATAAAATAAGAGCGGTCTTTGTAACACAACACGCTTCAATATTTAATTTTCCGTCACCTAGGATAATTTTGTCGGCGCGAAGCGTGTCGTACAATTTAGTGAGTGAAAATTCTCTAATTTCCGGGCTGCTTAATCGTTTTCCGGAGGAATCAAAAAGAGCGATCCAATATCCAGTATCACGCCTGCGATCTTTTGAGCCGGAACCTAATGCTAATAGACCTTCCTTTCCCTCAAACTCAAACTGAGTAAGCGCCTCAAAGTCCGGCTTAATTCCTTTAGGAATGCGATGTTCTGCACTAAATGAGCTATTAAATAGACTGACTTCGCTGAGTACCTTACCCGAGTTATCGATTTGAAATAGAGTCGAACAATCATCCCCAATTACAAAAATTTCACCATGTAGCACTTCAATTCCAGAGGCTGAAGGAATCCCGGTTAGAGTCAAGCGCTTTTCAATTTCTATTGTGAGTCCGGATTGAAGAGAGGGTGCTGAAGCGGAATTCAGTAAACTTTCAGCGCCACGCTCTCCTTTGCTATTTTCAATTTTTCCCATCTTTTAGGGGATGGTATCACAATTCTACGATGGGGAAAATTCTACTGACTTATTTTTAATACTCGCCACAGCTCCTCCGGCTTAATCGGTTTTGCTAGGTAATCATCCATTCCCGCGGCAATACACTGCTCACGATCCCCCTCCATTGCATTGGCTGTAAGCGCAACAATTGGAACATGCCCTCCGCTTTTACTCTCTAGTTTCCTAATTTCCGCCGTGGCTTCTAATCCGCTCAAAACCGGCATCTGCCAATCCATTAAAATCAGGTCAAACTTCTCTTTGGCGAATAACTCGACCGCCTGTTTTCCATCACCAGCAAGCTGGACCTCATGACCTCGTTTTTTTAGCAAAGCAACCATCAGGCGTTGGTTGACGGGATTATCTTCGGCTACCAAAATTTTTAAGGCCCGAGCTTGGGAGTCAACATTGGTCTCAACCGGCAGATTCACAGGTGAAGACTCGGGCGGTGTCAATAGTGTCGCGTCTGTGCTAATGGCCTCGGCCTTAGAATCTGGGCTCTTCTCGATATTTTGGGGAACACCATTCGAGGATTTCCGATCGGTGACATTAATTTGTAGTCTTAGAGTAAAGTGGAATGTGCTACCTATTCCTGGTTTACTCTCCACCCAAATTTTTCCGCCCATCAAGCCCACAATACGAGAAGCAATCGAGAGACCTAAACCAGTTCCGCCGTATTGACGCGTAGTTGATGGATCCGCTTGGGAAAAGGCGTCGAAGATAATCGTTTGCTTTTCCGCCGGAATCCCGATTCCGGAGTCAGACACTGCAAAATGCAGTGTCACAAATTCGTCCTCGATTACTTCCGGCCAAATTTGAAGAGTGATTCCACCTCCAGGGGGTGTAAACTTGACCGCGTTACCTAAGAGGTTAGTTAGTATTTGGCCGATTCTGATAGTGTCACCGAGCAGGTTATCGGGAATGTCAGGTCGAATCGAGTAAACATATCCTAATTTCTTCTTTCTACATGCCGGTTCGATCATCATTGCTACGGCGTGCACGCAACTGGAGAGTGAAATTGGAATATTCTCGATTTTTACCCTGCCGGCATCAAGTTTCGACACATCCAAAATGTCATTAATAATTGTTACCAACGATTTTGCACATTGGTCGATCATCACTAGATATTCACGTTGCTCTGAGTCAACTTCTGAATCCAGTAATAGCTGGGTCAGGCCAATAATGCCGTTCATTGGCGTTCGAATTTCGTGGCTCATATTGGCTAGAAACATACTTTTCACTCCTGCCAGACGAAGTGATTCTCTACTGGTTCGCATCAAGCGCCTGACTATGTATATTAGCGTAGATCCTCCGAGCCCAAGTAGGAGAGCACAGGCCAAAATGATAAAATTAGAGTATCTCAGTTCCCTCTGTAAGGATGCATCCGACAATTCGACCAGCGCTGTCCCAATCTGCTGACCGTTATGGAGGATCACTCGTTCGAATTGAAGCGGTCGACTACCTTGACCAGCCGGATTATATTGAACCTTACGAAGAAAGACCTCATTAACCGCGGAGCCACCTTCAAAAATTGTAATCGAGAGGATGTCACGATTCTCTAGCTCAGCATTTACAATCTCCTCGGCCTGCTTGAGATCGACCGCCCAAAGAGCGTTATGGGTGCTAGTTGCAAGTCTGCGTGCAGCACGAATTCCCCTTTCCTCAAGTTCTAAACATCGCTGCCTAGTGTCAGCCGTAGAGATGATAATTCCTATGGCACCGAAAAGCACCAGCGGAGAAACAAGAGTGGCAAGCGAACGAATCCTGAATGACATATTTGACTGAGCAGCCAGAAAACCTGGATTATCCAGTAAAGAACGGCACTTAGAAGACTTCTCTTAAACAAAGCTCTAAAGGCCAATTAGCTTAGAGACTTCAGCAGGTTGCACTTTATTTATAAGTGGCCTAAAGATATGTGAGAGCAGTGGCTGTGATTGAACATCTATAGTCGCTAGATATCCATGTTTAGATTTAGAAATTTATTGGCTCCTGTTCTACTAAGCTTTTGGCTTATCTTAATCTCTTCAACTGCCCTTGCTGAGACAATTACCTTACGCGCAGACAGCTGGTACCCATACAACGGTGATCCAAAATCCGATAAGCCCGGATTCATGATTGAGATCGCCCGCACCATTTTTGCCGAGGCGGGTTACACCATCGATTACCAATTAATGCCATGGGCGCGTAGCATTAAGGAAGCTGAGTCAGGGCGAATCGATGGGATCGTAGGAGCCTCACACGGTGACGCTCCAGGGTTCGTATTTCCGGATCTTCCCTTAGGCACAACTAGGTATGAATTCTATACATTACCAACAAGTAACTGGCACTACTCTGACCTTAAGTCGTTAGACTCGGTTAAAATAGGCTGCATTGCGGATTATAGTTACGGGGAGACTTTTGATGCTTACCGCAAAGCTAATCAAGATAACCCTTCAAGGATTGTTTTGACTAGCGGAGATTCTGCTCTAGAGCAGGCGATTAAGATGCTAAAGCTCAAGAGAGTAGATGCCGTTGTTGAATCGCCGGATGTCTTTTCATGGCAGATTAAACAGATGGGCTTGATGCCGGAAGAGTTCCGAACTGGTGGTACTTTGCCGGAATCCGATCAGATCTTTATCGCCTTTTCTCCGCTTCACGAGGCCAGCAAGCGTTACGCGAGGTTACTTTCAGAAGGGATTGCTCGCCTTAGAGCAAGCGGCGAGCTAGCTAAGATCCTAGCGCGCTATGGGGTCAATGATTGGGGCTAAAGTCAGCCTCGACTATCTTTCTTGGCTTATCGAATTTAACTACTCGACCCTTATCAATCATCATTACTCGATCATAATCCATAATCGTATTTACACGATGCGCAATGGTAATTATTGTTCTCCCCAAAAATGACTCTCTAATCGTGCGCTGAACTAACATATCAGTCTCAACGTCAACGCTGGCGGTTGCTTCATCCAAAACAATTATCTTATTTCCACGCAGCAATGCTCGCGCCAAGCAAATCAGTTGCCTTTGCCCAGCGCTAAAGTTTGAGCCACCTTCTCTGACCTCGGAATCAAGTCCCTTATCAAGGGCGCGTATAAAGCCAATTGAATGAGTTTTCTCTAGCGCGGACCAAATCTCAGCATCGCTGAGGGAATTAAATGGGTCCAAATTTTGTCTTACCGTACCAAGAAACATTACCGGATCCTGAGGAATGACTGCTATTGCGGATCTCAGGCTCTCTAACTCTAAACCCTTAATCGAAACTCCATCTATTTGAATATCCCCATCTGCTACTTCTATAATCCTAGTTAACGCTAAAATTAACGTGCTTTTCCCAGCTCCGCTCCCTCCAATTATGCCAACCCGCTCTCCGGCGCGAATTACGGCAGAAAACCCTCTCAAAATCAGGGGAGCATCGGGACGATACCGCACTTGAAGATCGTTAAACCGGATCTCCCCCGCACTCGGCCAATTGGGCGGCGACACTTCCCCTTCCCATCTCTCGCTCTCAATTGTGGTATAGTAATTAATCCGCTCAACCGAGTTCATGCTGCTTTCTAACATTGTCACTGTACGAACCAACCAATTTAATGTTCCCGTGACTGAGAGTGCGTACATCACAGAAAGTCCGGCCCCAGCAACGCCAAAATACGACGGGATACAGACTGCGCATAGGGTTACTAACCCCACTAGAAAAGATCCTAGAATCTCTAAACGCACACCAAGCCAGCGATTTGCTGCTATCGAGCTAAAAAATGTACTCTGGTTCTTATCAATTGATACGAGCAGGCGCTTTAAAAATCTCTCTTGCCAGTCAAAGGCTCTAATCACCGTCACGCCAGCTATCGACTCTGAGTACTGTGCAAAAATCGGAGAGTTAGTCCAAGAGCCGAGTCTTGCGGTTTCTCTAGAGGTCGCACGAAATAGTCGCTGGAATCTATAGTACAAAAAAACTATGGGGATGATCCCTAACAGAGTTAGAGGGCTTACACCCAAGATTAGGGTCAGGGCGATAAAGATTCCGCTTACACACCCCATCATCTCCTGAATATTGCCGGGGATAGCAAGATCAACGACTTCGATGTCAGCGCTAAAGCGACTTAAAATTCGCCCGACCGGATTAGACTCAAAAAATTGCATCGGCGCACGCAAAACCCCCTTTAGCAACTCCTGATGCAGAGTTGTCCCAGCATTCAGACCTCTGACTCGAATTAAAAATGTTCGGGTGAAGGTTGCGAGCACCAAAAGTAGCGCTAATATTATATATCCCTCAAAGAAGGTATTAACTGCAGAGATCGAGCCCAAAGACCATCGAGCAAGCCAGCTATCTGTCCCAAGTTGCAGTCCATCTTTGAGTAAAAAACTAAGTATGATGGCCAGCGCAATCAGGCCTGGAGCAAATGCCCGCAAATATCTTTGATACATCGCCTTATCAACGCTCCCACTCTGCCTCTCCTCTTCAACTATAATCCCTTCTTGGCTCGGAGCACCGATCATCCCCTCTTCAGTATGAACCTCGGAAGATTCGACCAACGGCAAGTACTGAACCGCGTCCGGCAGTGTATCGGTTCTAACTTCCGATGCTCGCTCAACTTCAGAAAAATACCTCTGCTTTAGTCGGCTATATGCGCTGTCTCTACTCAGCAATTCTAAAGGCGTGCCATGTTCTACGATTCGTCCGTTGTCTAAAACAACTATCCGTTCAGCTCGCTCTGCAAACTCAAGCCGATGCGAAACTAAGACTCGAGTTTTTCGGCGAAGCTCACCGTTGATCAATTGTTTAAATACCTGATCGGCTAATTTAGGATCGAGCGCACTTAGAGGATCATCAAGAAGATAGATATCTCGCTCAGCATACGCGGCCCTTGCAAGACTTACTCGCTGCTTTTGCCCGCCAGATAAATTTACCCCGCGCTCACCGATCTCAGTTAAGTCCCCCTTCGGCAAGGTCTTAAGGTCAGACGAGAGCCCAGACGCGGAGATGACCCGCTGGTACAGCTCTTCACTACCATCTCCTCCGAGCACCACATTTTGCCTAATCGTATCACTTACAATCCAGGCATGCTGAGAAACATATGCCATCGACCCGTTGCTTCTCAAGCTTCCCTTCGAACAACGTACCTCGCCAAGTAGAGTCTGCAGTAGAGCACTTTTCCCGCTCCCAACGCGCCCAACGATACATACAAACTCACCAGGCTTAATTTTTAGATTAATCTCTTTAAGCGCAGGCCTACCAGGACTCCATTCTGCAGAGAGATCCGAAACTGAGATACTGCCAACTTCCAGATCAGGATCTACCGGTCGTGGTTGATACTCCGAAAGTGCGAAGAATTCTTCAATCCTTCTTGCCGAGACACCCCCCTCCATTATTCCGACGATCGCTTCTGGAAGAACTGTCATGCTCCAGCGTAGAATTGAAAATAGCGCAATTCCGCTGAATATCTGACCTACACTCGGAAGTTCCCCCAACAAAGCAAGCGTGATAAATGTAGCAGCTGAAACTAAAACGGGCGCGGACTGAAACACTGAGTTTAGACCAACCGAAATCATCGCTATTTTTTTTAAACAGCCAACTTCGACTTTCCTTAAATTCATCACCTGCGAGGTGAAGCTTTTCTCCCAACCGTAAAGTTTGATCGCCCTAATGTGGGTTAGTATCTCGTTAATTAATCCGACACGTTTATCAGAGACCTTAAGTAAAGCTTTCCTAAAACGCACATTCACCCTTGCCAGGAACGAGGAAATTACGATGATCAAAACCATCGAACCGGCACCAACCAGAGAGGCGGGCCCAAACATCTGAAAGAGCAGGATCAACACCAAGATTATCTGAGTTGTGTGAGCCAGCGGTGAGAAAATTAATGTAAGCAGCCAATGTAACCGATTAACGTCATTAGCCATTAAATTCACGATCTCGCCGCTGGTCGTTTGATCTTTTGCTTCCCGAGAAAGTCTTAAGGCCTTATCGTAGATTAGCTGAGAGAGAGATGATTTAAGGCGCGAGGCTACTCTTAAGTAATGATAAAACGCGTGATGCACCGAAAGGCACATAATCACAGACGACGTAAACAAAATCACAGCTAGGATAATTGAGTTTTCAAAGGACGCCCCTCCGATTAATAATAGAATTCGATCATCAGCAGAATTTGAATTAATTGAGTTAATCAGCGGACGTAGTAACATGGCCGAGAATGTTTGGAAAATAACGTGTATGATCATTAAGACCATTCCCCAACACCACTCCGCTCCATGAGCATCGATTAATGCTCTAACTAAGGGTCTTGAACTATTCCGGCGCTTGATCAGAAATTTCTTGAGTTCTTCGGATGTAACACTTGCTTGATCTTCCGCTGGAACCTTGAGAATTGAATCCAGGTTGTGAGGGGAGCTTATGCCACGACTAAGCAGGGGCCTGGCCCAAGAAAAGAGCAAATTCGTTAGAAACGAGTTTGTGATCGGCTTAGATTGCATGCGGTGGTCAGTTATAACCCAATTCTTGCGCTTTGCCTAATAATCGGGAGCGAGAGGCTTTCTACGGGGGCGAAATTATCGGTTAAAATCTCTTGATCCAGCTCAATATTCTTCTCCCAGCGGTTCTTTAGATAACGCAATATCTCCGGGCTCGCACTTCTGAATTCATCACCGAATCTCTCTTTAAATGCCACGAGAATAATGTTTTGGGCCAATTCGCCGGAGACTGGATATCGTACCGGGAAGAGTTCGATTTGAGAAAACTTGGTGCGGTAGGTTTTGTACTCAGCTCTAAGAAACTTTCCAGCCTCACCCGTAATCGCACTTATGGTGTTTAACATCACCACTCCGTTAGGAGATAGGATTGAGTGTAGCCGTTCAATGGCTTCAACAGTTGTAAGCTGAAATGGGATAGCGAATGCGGAAGTAAAAGCATCTACAACGATCAGATCGTATGCGGACACTCTCTGATCAAATGCTCGATTTATAAAGGTTCTTCCATCCTCATAAAAAATTCGAATGCGTTGATCGTCTTTGTAGCTAAAGTAGTCTTTTGCCAGAGAAATTAACTTAGGATCAATCTCCACAAGATCAAGCTTAGCTTCCGGAAACTGTCGCAGTAAATCTCTTGGGATTGTCATTACACATCCGCCGATCATTAGGATTCGTTTAATCTGCGGATTAAATGCTTTACTCATCCTGAAAAACTTGGTGTAAGGAATAACTAGATGTTCATCTGTGAAACGCCAATCCACCGGAGCGGGCGCATCTTTCGGGAAGGCATCTAAAAAGACTGCTCCCTGCCAGGCAAATGGATCAAACACGATACTTCGCACCTGTCTCGACGATTCAAAATCCTTGTGATCAACTATCTTTACCCTGGAATAGAGTGTATCGAATTCAATCGAGGAGTTTTTAGAGTGACACTCAAAGCAGCGAAAGGGATTAAATAGTAGCGCTAAGATAAAGATCACAAAAACTAGCAACCATTTTATCGAGGCTAGATACAAAGAAGCCAAAAGTACCAGTAATAACGCAAGCAGGGCCAAAAGCTGAACTGTTCCAAATGTGGGGATTAAATAGAACCCGGCAAGGAAAGTTCCAAGAATGCTGCCAGCGCTCGATAGTCCAAATATTCGGCCTGCGTCACGACCGCTTGAGCTTGTATCAGCAAGCGACAGTTTCAAAGCAATTGGTGGAATGGTTGCCAAAAATATTGAGGCAGGGGTGCATACTAGGATCACGGCAAGCGTAGCCCCAAACTCAGGTTCTGGAACTTTCAAGCTTAGTAACGGCAATAGGTAGTCGGAAAGTGCTGCACTTATCGAGATGAAAATTGCCGCGGCCGAAAGCTCGTACGCTAGAATCTTGGATTCAGGCTTTCTATCGGCGATATACCCTCCAAGAAAATTTCCGAGAGTCAAGGAGGCCAAAATAATTCCAATAATTGAGGTCCAAACGAGCAATGAAGTGCCGTAATATGGCGCCAATAGCCTTACGGCAAGCAGCTCGAAAATCATCACGATCGCGCCGCAACAAAATACCGTTAGGCTAAACTTTAGCTTCATAAGATATTGTAACGATAAAAGAATCCAACACGATTGAGAAGGGCGAAACTATCTATTAAGATCGTGAACGTGGTTCGAGGTTTGGATCATGAAGTGGGGATAAGCGGTATGAAAATTGTAGAGAAAGCTGTTGTTGCCGGTGCGCTATTGAGCTCCGGATGTTCTGCACCAGGTGGGGTATTCGAGGAGGTGTTTGGTCCCTGGGAGACCACTGTTCGTCTGGGAGAGTGTGACAACGGTGGGTCACTGGAGAGATATTACGATCGTGGACTATATGCTGTGTCCGGACGTACAAATCACTCAAGTTACATTCCAAGCGAGGAGGCTCTCTTATCCTTTGCCCAAGGCGAGTCACTTCGAATAGATGGCAAACTTTCACTAGCTGGGGAGACTTACACTGACCCGGAAATTCGATTTGAGCGAGATGGCTCAATAATCGTCGATTCTGCCGTCGACGCGAATTTGCACATCTGGGGGGTACAAACAGATGCCAGCGTCTACGCGAATGGCAAAAAAGTCGGCGTTATCGGCCCAAATATACCCGCCAAGGTCTACGGGGTAGTTTGCTTTGAGCAGAGGGAGCCCGGACGCATGACTGTCGGCGATTACGTGCCAGAAGCCCTTGGATTGTACGATTTGGCTCGGCCGCATGATTTCACCCCCGATCCTAATAGTGAATTAGCAGATAAACCCTACGCCATTGATTTTTGACAAAAAATCGATGGCGTAGGGCGAGCGCAATCTTGGCTTGCCAAGTTGCGCCGCAGAAAACAAAAACCCAGCCGAAAATTAGTGGCTGCGAGAATCTTTCAGGAAATTCACTAATCACTGAGTTAATAAGGGTTTTAAGACATTCTAGCGCTCATAGCATACGGTTTATTTATCTTCTGCTGCTCGCCTTGGGGCTTGCCCCAAGAGCTCGCTGGCCCAGCTATTCTCAATCATTTTTTAGAAAAATGATTGAGGCTGGGTTTACCAAATTGCCAAAGGCACCTGCCGAAAAGGAACCTTAAGCTTTGTAAGCTTAGCGGCCCAAAATCGTAAGTAAAATTATCAAGATAAATGAAAGGCTAGTAATGCCGTGCAGCATACCGGCGGTTTTCCTTGTAACCGGCGCACCAATTTGGAGTTTCTTAATTTGGATTCCTACCGCGACCGTTATCCCAACCAGTACTAGAACCAGAGTGAGCTTGCCATGAAACCACCCCTGCTTCATGTAATAAGACATCCCCTGGGAGCTTAGTTGATAGATCCCCGTTACAGTCGCTAGAACCAAACCACCCACGGAAAACCCAAAATAGGCACGGCTCATCAAATTTCTGTAAGCCGCACTTCCAGCCACTGCCGAATCAGATGCGAGGTTAAAAAACCTCGTAATCACAATCAACGATCCGATCCAAAAGACTATACCAATTAGGTGAACCGCTACTGAGGTATGCATAAAAAGGAACTCCGAATCATTTATTCAAGCAAAATTTATAACTCAAAATCTTATAGATAAGCTTAGCGGCTAAAAAATTAGAGCCGGGATGCGCCGGGGAAGGACAAAGCTCAACCACGTCAAAACCAACCAAGTTTCTGGTTCTCACCACTTCCCTGACCAACTCTAATACCTGATACCACCCTAAGCCACCCGGTTCCGGAGTGCCAGTGGCTGGAAGGTAAGCCGGGTCAAAGCAATCCAGGTCAATAGTAAGGTATACATCCTCTGGTAATAGCTCTAAAACCTGCGGAATCCAGCTGGTTGATCCGTGTATGTGCTCAGCAAAAAAGACTTTTTTTCGATCGAGGTTGGTGAGCTCGCTCGAATCCATACTCCTTATCCCGACCTGTACTACTGTCGAGGAAAGCTCCTTAGCTCGAGCCATTATGCAGGCGTGGTTATGCTTACTACCATGATATGAATCGCGAAGGTCAGTGTGGGCGTCGAGCTGCAGCACTCCCATCTTCGGATACTTCTCAGAGTGAGCCTTTATAGGCCCGTAGGAAATCGAATGCTCCCCTCCGAAGGTCACCAGGAACTTTCCGCTATTTAGAAGCTCCTTAGAGCTCTGATACCCCTTCTCAGCCATCTCCTCAGCCGTGTCAGCTAAAACCGGTTCAGCCGTATAGATCCCTTGTTTATAGACTTCACTCTTGGTCTCAATGTCATAAAGTTCCATATTGGCCGAGGCCTCTAGCATCGCTGCTGGACCCTTATCGGCCCCCTTTCCCCAGGTTGAGGTTCCATCGAAAGGGATCGGTAAAACAGCTATTTTGGCGCTCTTTTCAGCCGAAAACTTCTCTTCCAATCCTCCGAAACCGACCTCTTTCATTGTTTGACCGACTCTTGAAACACAAAAATTATTGCAAACACACCCCTTTCAAGAACGGGTTATACTCCAAGTCTATTGATTTGCAACTCAACTGGCTTTATATCACTCCTCTCATATGGAGAAATGGAACGTCGAAAAGAGCGCCGAGCTCTACGGCATAAAAAACTGGGGAGATGGTTACTTTGATATTAACGCAGAAGGGCGCGTGATCGTTAAGCCCGAGCGTAACGGCATTCAAATTGACCTTCAAAACTTAGTTAGCGAAATAGTGGAACGTGGAATTGACGTTCCTGTACTGGTACGTTTTGACGCCATCATTCGAGACAGAGTTCGAAGAATTCACACAGCCTTTGAGAGTGCCATCAAAGAATTCAATTACGGTGGGAAGTACCGCGGCGCTTACCCGATAAAGGTAAATCAACAACGGCATGTGGTTGATGTCGTGCGTACCGCCGGAAAGGACTTTGAGCTTGGTCTTGAAGTGGGAAGTAAGCCGGAGCTTATTGCGGTACTGGCTATTCACGATACACCCGGCGCCGTACTTTTGTGCAACGGCTACAAAGACAAAGAATACATCGAGTTCGCTCTCTTAGCGAATAAAGTCGGAAGACGTTCGATCATTATTGTCGAGCAGCTATACGAGATAAGTCAGATTTTGGATGTCTCCGAGCAGCTCGGAATTGATGTCGAGATAGGTCTAAGGATTAAACCAATCACCAAAGGAAGCGGGCGCTGGGAAGCGTCTTCCGGTGAGCGTGCAAAATTTGGACTTTCCACAACTGAAATAATGCTGGCGATAGAAGAGCTACAGCGTCGTCAAAAAGCAGATTGCGTAAAACTTCTTCACTTCCATATCGGCAGTCAGATCACAACCATCGGCGCAATAAAACGCGCCATGAAGGAAGCGACTAGAATGTACACCGAGCTGCATAAGTTTTGCCCTAAACTTTGCTTTATAGATGTTGGCGGTGGATTGGCCGTAGATTACGACGGCTCGCGCACAAACTTTGAGTCCTCGATGAACTACACCTTAGAGGAGTATGCTAGGGACATAGTTTACGCTATCGGTCAGGCCACTGAGGAAGCCGGAATCCCTGCTCCAGACATCATCAGCGAATCTGGA
This sequence comes from uncultured Bdellovibrionales bacterium, assembly GCA_964549925.1. GTDB lineage: Bacteria > Bdellovibrionota_C > UBA2361 > UBA2361 > J135 > CAZJXY01. The sequence goes on from CAZJXY010000013.1 coordinate 15,916, forward strand.
AGAGCGCTTGTCGCTCACCACTCGGTTTTAGTCGCTCAGGCAATTGATGTTGCTCCGACCCTAAACGCCGTTTCAAGGCTCGAGGAACCGCCGACTGATAATGAACTTTTGCATGAACTCTACGATTTGTATCGCGAAACCACCGTAAAAAACTGCCAAGAAGCGCTGCACGATGCGATGTCACTTCGCGAAGAGATCTTTTCTCGATTCCTGCAAGGAAACCTTTCGCTTGCAGAGCGAGCCTATGCCGATAAATCTTTTTGGCATCTAATGGCAAAGCTACGTGAGCTTTCTACCTCTCTTAAGTACTGCCCACAGGATTTACAAGATCTGGGAGATTCGCTAGTTGATATCTACTTTGGTAACTTCTCACTATTCCAAAGTCTCCCCGACTCTTGGGCGATTGGGCATCTTTTCCCGGTCATGCCGATAAGTAGATTAAACGAGGAGCCAAATCGTCGAGCAACGATTGCTGACATTAGCTGCGATAGCGACGGGAAAATCGATCGCTTCATCGACTTAAAAGATGTGAGAAAATTCGTAAACTTTCATGAACTAAAACCGAATGAGCCTTACTATTTTGCCTTCTTTTTAGTCGGCGCATATCAAGAGATCTTAGGCGATCTACACAATCTATTCGGGGATACAAACGCCGTCCACGTCGATGTCGGCGCTGACGGAAAGATCGGACTGACTCATGTGGTAGAGGGCGATACCGTAAGAGAGGTTTTGAGTTACGTACAGTTTGATGCTGCAGATCTATTAGAACGTCTTAGGGTTTCAGTTGAAAAGGCTTTGAGCGCCGGCAAATTAACCAATGAAGAATCTGCAAAACTGCAGAGACGTTTTCGGGATTCTTTAGATAACTACACCTATCTAAAGGTGTAATCTTACTCCGGCTCAATTTTTTTATACTCAGAGATAATCTTTTCGATCCGCGGATCTGGCTTAATTTCAGAAATTAGCCCGATATCTTTTGTGCCGTTAGTGGATTCTATTAAATCTAACTTTGTGTCCTGTTTTGATGTATTTTTCACCAGCGAATAGTAGAGCAGCGCATCAGGATCGCGTTTTGATAAGTAGTCACGATTTTGGCGATCTAGTTCGCGGTAGTATCGCTCTGAGTTGGTCGAAATTAATCGGTCAGTTCTAGGAACGCTAAGAATAGTTTCTTTTACTATCGATTTTTGAGCTGCCTCTAAATCCTTCAGTGGAGTTTCCTTATCCCCAGAAGAGCCCGCGGAAATAGACTGATTAAATGGGGAGAGGCCCCCAAAAAAGGTAAAAGATGGTATTCGCATGCACCTAACTCTTCAAATTCTGCAGTTATAGTATCGACTAACAAAAGAATCGGCTTAAATTGAGCTAGAGTATTGAACTATCTAATAAATCTGGCGATAGTGCCTATTGTGGGTGTGATTTGTAAAACTATAAAAACGTTAGCCTTCTTAGCGCTCATTGTAGTCTCTGGTTCGGTGTCTTCTGCAAGCGCGGAAGTAAAGTTTCGAGAATTCCCAGCACGAGTTTACACATATGGTTGCAGTCACCTTTTAGAGACTGGGAAGGGTGATTGCTTAGTCACGCTTCGCTCAAAAATTAGCGGGGTTCTTAATCTAAAACTCTCTCCAACTCGCGCCGGAGGGCTCTCTCCAAAGCGTCACTTTAGAGCCTTTCCGTACAAAAACGGGCGGATGAATTTAGTTTCAGCTTCGACTGTCTCTGAGAATCTTGAATTTACCTTTTTAAACCTAAGGCGAAAAAATCGCTTATTTACCCTTATATTACCACGCGCACCGCTTGAAGAGCATGATGGGGCCTTTAATGCCGTAATCGAAAGAAGTGTTGGCTATAGAAAACTTGGCTGCGGTACAGACACCGTAAACCAAGTGCTCTCAGATCCAGATCTGTTTCCGATTGAGACTCACGCTGTTACCAATGCAGCTACAGCAAGCAGCCTGGACGTTTGGGCCGTTGCGGATACTCAATTTGTTTCAGATGCCGGCGGAAGTTCAGCTGCAGTGGATGAGATGGAGAGCGCGGCTAATTTTACTAGCACAGTTTATGAAGCAGACCTTGGGATTACCTTGACTTTGGAAACCTCCACTCTAAGTTCCACCAACGGTTTGACATCCACAGATAGCAAAACTCTGTTGAATCAATTTGTCAATTATGGAGAATCTCAAAGCTCTCCTTCTCGAGATGCTGCATTACTGTTTTCTGGTAAGAACTTCGACGGGATTATAATTGGACTTGCCTTTAGTAACGCTGTGTGTCGCATCCCCAGCAGTTCGTACGGAGTAATAGAAAGGTCAACCGCGATGATTACAGAAGTTATTATGGCTCACGAGTTGGGACACATAATTGGACACGGAAGCCCGAACGCTCATGACCCAAATAATCAGGGAATTATGACTACGGAATTAAATGAGAACTCACTTCCAAACGCATTTTCGGCGTTTAGCATAAATAAAATTCTCACATATCTTGGAACATACGGAAGCTGTGTGAGCGGAGATGCAAGTTTCTCAGCAACGCTAACTGCAAAAGTATCTGACACCGGGAAGAAGCAGCGTGTTAAAGTCACAGTCAAACCCACCGGATCTGGGTTTTCTGGATATAGAGTAGAGATTTGGGGTGGAACAAATTGCGATCAGGTTTCAGATCTTACTTCTCTTACCTCAACTGGAACTTTGGTCGGAACCATCTCAGGCGATCTGTTGTTCGACGGAGTAAACGTTACACGTCAGGCTAAGGTAAACTACTCTAAAAAGGCGAAAAATCTCTGCTTTCAAGCAGTAATCGCCGATGATACGGGCGACAATAAGAGTTTCACTGGTGTACACTCAAAAACCAAGCTAATTACAGGAGATCACCCCAAATCCCCGGCCCAAATTCTCACGCAACTCGCTGATAAAATTGTTGGTCCTTAAAATCACAGCCTCTCTTAGCTCCCGGTCACTTCTACCCCTCTCCCTATTATGGCACGCCGTTTGCTTTGACTATTAAGTCGTTAATACGACGTGCTCTTTCAGTGTGTGCCAAACAACTAGCAATTTTTGCCTCGCAGTTTTTGCACTGCTGCTGGGCGAGGTGTTTCCTTGAATTTGAATTTTAAATTCAATATTTACGAAAACCACCAACTGATGCAGGGACTTAATAATTTGGTATGGCACTTGCTCTGATTTTCTTAGGCTAATCAGTGAATCAGTGTGTGGTTCACTAAACGTGTGTTGATTTAGAGGTTATATGGTTAGGCGTGCAGTTTTAGTAGTACTAGCACTACTAATGATCGTAGCAGCTCCGTTTGAAGACTCTTACGCAAAAGCAAAAAAGAAAAAGAAGAAATCTGCCGGAGTGCTGGTTGCAGACGGCGATTACTTCTCAACTCAGATCACCTATAAATTAGGGAAGAAAAATAAAAAAGAAGAGATTGAATGCTTTGGATTACAAGCCGGCGATGTAAAAGTTACCCCGAATGGAAAGATGTTTCAATCTTTTACCAAACTTGCAAAAAAGGCCGATGGCGCAAAAAAGCAAAAGCTCCAAGCTATGGCAAAAGCCGGAAAGTCGGCTTGTCAAAATCCAGATTTTCTCTCTCTCGATCAATATAAGGGGCCTTTTGGGCCGGCAGAAGCGCGCATCTTATACAACCGCTTCGGACTTGGAGCCACTCCTGAACAGATCGGTCTCGCTGTAGCCGAAGGCCTTGATAAGACCGTGCAGCGATTAACCACCTGGGTCGATGAACCTGGACTTAAAGCCATAGTCGCTGCTCTTGAATGTGATGGAAGACTACCTGACGATCCAGAATTTACACCGTGTGATCCAACCGATCCAAATGATCTCTACTTAGATGGTGTGCGCTACGGCAGAAACTACTCACTCCAATACTCTCAAAACCAATTTTTTGAGAAATTTTTCTTATGGCTTCACGATGAGAGATTAGCAACTTCAACCTCTGCTCTTAGCTACTGCGATCAGTACGGTATTAGAACTTATATGGATGCCGTTATGAACACTGCTAGAAGCGGTGACTATAAGCAGTACATGCGCAGCATGATGTACGACTTAATGATGCATCTAGAATGGCTTGATGGTGCTGTAAACCATTTTCCATATCCCAATGAGAACTGGGCTAGAGAGTTTTGGGAGCTTGGTACGGTGGGCCCAACCGACTTGAATGGAAACCCGGTGTATACCGATGGAGATATCGCTAATTCCGCGCTGGCATTTTCCGGTTGGGATATCAACGGTTACGACATTAACGGCAACTGGGTTTGCTTAGCCTCTTTCGTCCCTGGGCTTCACGCGCCCGGGCCGAAAGTCGTATTCGCTGGTACCCCGCACCAAGCGGTGGTTTATGGCATGGATGATCTTTTAGAAGCTACGTTTAAGCATCCGCGACCCGCCGAGCATCTAGCCG